>NZ_JBFUGT010000022.1:0-77370 GCF_056402775.1 Rhodococcus sp. P3_B8 | reverse complement strand
TGCAGAAGACGCCGGTGACGTTCGATGTGTCGGTGTGGGAGTTGTTCTGGCCGTTGATCGTCGGTGCGCGGTTGGTGATCGCGGAGCCGGATGGGCACCGTGACCCGGCGTATCTCGAACGGGTGATCCGCGAGGAGTCGGTCACCACCGTGCATTTCGTGCCGTCGATGCTCGAGGTGTTCCTGGCGGGGGCGAACGTGGAGGGGTGCGGTGCGTTGCGCCGGGTGTTCACCAGCGGTGAGGCGTTGCCGTCGGCAACGGCGGCACGTCTGCGCGGGGTGAGCGGGGCGGAGCTGCACAATCTGTACGGTCCGACGGAGGCGTCGGTGGATGTGACGTTCCACGAGGTCACGGGGGCGGATCGGACGGTGGTGCCGATCGGGGTGCCGKTGTGGAATACGCAGGTCTACGTGYTSGACGGGCGGTTGCGGGTGGTGCCGGTGGGGGTGKCGGGGGAGTTGTATCTCGGGGGTGTGCAGTTGGCGCGGGGGTATCAGGGGCGGCCGGATTTGACGGCGGATCGGTTCGTGGCGAATCCGTTCGGTGCTGGGGTGGAGGGTTCGCGGTTGTATCGGACGGGGGATCGGGTTCGGTGGTTGCCGGGTGGGGTGTTGGAGTATTTGGGGCGTACGGATTTTCAGGTGAAGTTGCGGGGTCAGCGGGTCGAGTTGGGGGAGATCGAGGCGGTGTTGTTGCGCCGGGAGGATGTGGCGCAGGCGGTGGTGGTGCTGCGCGGTGATGGGTCGTCGGGGGAKTATCTGGCGGGGTATGTGGTGCCGGTGGCCGGTGCGGTGGTGGACGAGCGGGTGGTGCGGGAGTCGGCTGCGGTGGCGTTGCCGGGGTTCATGGTGCCGTCGGTGGTGGTGGTGCTGGCGGAGTTGCCGGTGACGGTGAACGGCAAACTCGATCGAAAATCCCTGCCCAAACCTGACTTCGGCACGCGCACGATCGGATATCGCGCCCCCACCACACCCGCGGAGGAAGCGATCGCCACGGCCTTCGCCGCCGTCCTCGATGTCGATCGCGTCGGGGCCGACGACAGCTTCTTCGACCTCGGGGGAGACTCGCTCAGTGCCACCCGGGCGGTGGGACGCATCAACAGCGCACTGGACACGACTCTGGGTGTCGCGGCGCTGTTCGACGCACCCGTGGTGTCCGATCTGGCCGTCCGGATCGACTCGGACGTGAGGACGAGTTCCGCCTCCCCGCCACTCACCGCGACGGCGCGGCCCGAGCGGATTCCCCTTTCCCTCGCGCAGCAGCGCATGTGGTTCATCAACCAATTCGACACCTCCTCACCGGCCTACAACATTCCGGTCGCCCTCGACTTGGACGGCGCGGTGGACCTGTCTGCGCTACGAGCGGCACTCGGCGGCGTCATGGACCGCCACGAGTCGCTGCGGACCGTGTTTCCCGGTTCCGCCGACGGACCCCGGCAGGTGATCGTCGATTCCGCGCTCGCGACCCCTGACCTCGAACCGGTCCCGGTTGCCGAAGGGGCCCTTCACGACTCGCTCACCGCATTCTTCGGCGTGGGATTCGATGTCACCGAGGACCTTCCGATCCGGGTGCGACTGTGGGAACTCACTCCCGAACGGCACGTTCTCGCCCTCGTCGCGCACCACATCGCGGCCGACGGCTTCTCGATGGCACCTCTTGCGCGGGACGTGATGCTCGCCTACACCGCCCGCGCGCAGCAGCAGGCACCCGGCTGGGCGCCGCTGCCCGTGCAGTACGCCGACTACAGCCTGTGGCAGCGAGCGGCTCTGGGCACCGAAGACCAGCCCGATTCGATGATGTCCGGGCAACTCGGCTATTGGGCGCGGACGTTGTCGGGCATCCCGGACGTGCTGCCACTGCCTCTGGATCGGCAACGACCCCTCCAGCGGTCGCTCCTCGGAGACGTCGTCCCGTTCGACATCCCGCCCTCCGTCCACAAAGCTCTGACCGAGCTGGCACGCCAGCACAATTCGACGCTGTTCATGGCGGTGCACGCCGCGCTGGCCGTGCTGCTCGAGAGAGTGTCGGGATCGGACGACGTGGTGGTGGGAACCCCGATCGCGGGCCGGGGCCACGCGGCACTCGACGACGTGGTGGGAATGTTCGTCAACACGCTGGTGCTCCGCACAGCGGTGGCACCAGGATCGTCGTTCGCCGACGTGCTCACCGACGTGCGGTCGGCGGACCTCGGCGCGTTCGAGCACGCAGACCTTCCCTTCGAGCGTCTGGTGGACGAACTCGCACCCGAGCGGTCCACCGCGCACTCACCCCTGTTCCAGGTGTTGATCGAATTCCAGAACGCCACCCGCACCCACCTGGAACTGCCCGGGTTGACCGCCCGGTCGCTCGACGTCGATCTGAACGTCGCGAAGTTCGATCTGCAGCTGAGCCTGGTGGAGCGAGTCGACGAGCAGGGGGTTCCGGCCGGGATCGGCGCCGGCCTCCGCTACGCGACCGACGTGTTCGATCGTGCGTCGGTACAGAGTTTCGCGGAGCGCTTCGTGCGCGTGATCGAGGCCGTGACCACCGACCCAGCCACACCCGTCGGGGACATCGACATCCTGCACGCGCCCGAACGCGAACTCGTGCTCACCGCCGCGCATCGGCCGGGGACCGACGTCCCACCGCTGTCGCTCGTGGACGCGTTCGATCGCATGGTGGCATCCGCGGGCGATGCCGTCGCGGTGCGCTGCGACGGCGCGTCGATGACATACCGCGAACTCGACGACCGGGCCAACCGGCTCGCGCGACTGCTCGTGGCGCAGGGGGTAGGTGCGGAAACGCTGGTGGCGGTGGCGATGACGCGGTCGGTCGACCTCGTCGTGGCGCTGCTCGCGGTGGTGAAGTCGGGCGCCGGTTACCTTCCGGTGGATGTGGCCTCTCCTGCCGAGCGGTTGGTGTTCCTGCTCGGCGACGCCCGGCCGGAGTGTGTGCTCACCACGACTGCGGACGCCGCGACCTTCCGCGGCGCCGGGGTCCCGGTGGTGGTGCTGGACGACCCCGAAAGCGTGACTGCGCTGCAGAAGTTCTCGGCGCTACCGGTGACCGACGACGACCGTCGTACTCCACTGCACCTGGACTCGGTGGCGTACGTGATCTACACGTCCGGTTCCACCGGGCAGCCGAAGGGCGTGCAGGTCTCGCACCGCAACGTGATCACGTTACTGGCGAACACCCAGACGCTGTTCGGATTCGGACCGGCCGACGTGTGGACCATGTTCCATTCCGCCGCGTTCGACTTCTCGGTGTGGGAAATGTGGGGAGCGCTCGCACACGGTGGCCGGCTGGTGCTGGTGGACTATTTCACGGCGCGCTCACCCGAGAAGTTCCTCGAACTCCTGCGCGGCGAAACCGTCACGGTCGTGAATCAGACCCCCACCGCCTTCTACCAATTGGCGGAGGCCGATCGCCTCGCCGGTGGTCCCGGCCTGTCGTTGCGATACGTGATCTTCGGCGGGGAGGCCCTCGAATTCGGCCAGTTGCGGCGCTGGTACGCACGCCGGGGCGACGCCGCGCCCGTCCTCGTCAACATGTACGGCATCACGGAAACGTCCGTGCACGTCAGCCACCTGCCGATCGACCGGGACCTCGTCGAGGAGGAGTCCGCATCGGTGATCGGCCGGGGACTGCCCGGGCTGCGCGTGTACGTGCTCGACGGTCGACTCCATCCGGTGCCGCCGGGCGTGGTCGGGGAGATGTACGTCTCGGGTGCGCAGGTTTCGCGCGGCTACCTGGGCCGGGCCGCCCTCACGTCCGGCCGATTCGTCGCCGACCCCTTCACTCCCGGCGCCCGGATGTACCGGTCCGGCGACCTGGGCAGGTGGAACGGGAACGGCCAGTTGGAGTACCTCGGCCGCAACGACCTCCAGGTGCAGGTGAAGGGCTACCGGATCGAACTCGGTGAGGTGGAAGCGGCGCTGCTCGCGTGCGAGGGGGTGTCGCAGTCGGTCGTGACGGCCCGCGGGGACCGGTTGGTGGGGTACGTGGTGCCGGAGACCGGCGCGGCGATCGACCCGGCCGCGATCATCGATGCGGCCGCGGTGCGATTGGCGTCGCACATGGTGCCGGCCGCGGTGGTGGTTCTCGACGAGTTGCCGCGGACGGTGAACGGCAAACTCGATCGGAAAGCCCTGCCCGAACCGGACTTCGGGCAGCGGGTGACCGCGGGCCGCAGCCCGGTCACCGAGACCGAACGGATCCTCGCCGACCTGTTCGCGGAGGTCCTCGGCCTCGACTCGGTGGGGGTCGACGACTCGTTCTTCACCCTCGGCGGGGATTCGATCATGTCCATCCAACTGGTCACTCGCGCCAAGGGCGCCGGGATACTGATCTCGCCGCGCGAGGTGTTCGAACGGAAAACCGTTGCCGGGCTGGCCGCGGCGGCCGGGACGGACGACGAGACCGCTGTTCTCGACGAATTGCCGGGAGGCGGGATCGGCGAGATTCCGCTGACCCCGATCGTGCGGTGGATGCTCGCCCGGGGTGGGGATTTCCGCCGCTTCTCGCAGTCCGCACTGTTCACGCTGCCCGCCACGGTGGACGAACGCACCCTGACGGAAGCTCTGCAGGCCGTGCTGGATCGGCACGACCTGTTGCGGGCCCGGCTGTACCGCACGTCCCGCACCGAAGAGGGCTGGTCGATGGAGGTGCAGGCCGAAGGGTCGGTGCGGGCGGCGACCGTTCTCCGCCGGGGGCGGATGGACGATGTCGGCGCCGAACTGGACGGTGCCCTCGACCGGCTCGACCCGGAATCGGGCGTCATGATGCAGGCGGTCTGGCTGGACGGGGCCGAACACCCGGGTCGCGTGCTGCTCGTCGTCCATCATCTGGCGACGGACGGTGTGTCCTGGCGGATCCTGATCCCCGACCTCGCGGCGGTGTGCGCGCAATTGCAGTCCGGCGCGGCACCGGCGCTGGAGCCACCGGGGACGTCGATGCGCCGGTGGGCGCACGCACTCGCCGACGCCGCGCGTGAACCCCAGCGCACCGCCGAGGTCGAACTGTGGCGGGGAATGCTGCACGCGCCCGACCCGCTGCTGGGGTCGCGCCCGGTGACCGCGTCGGACACCGCCGAGACGGCCGCGGACATCGCGGTCCGGGTTCCTGCCCCGTTGACCGAGACGCTCCTGACGACCGTGCCGCGGGCCTTCCACGGCAGTGTGGGAGATGCGCTGCTGACGGCGCTGACCATGGCGCTGACGAGTTGGCGGCGACGACGCGGGATCGAACTGCCCGGCGCGCTGGTCAGTCTCGAGGGACACGGTCGCGAGGAGCAGTTGGTGCCGGGCGCTGATCTCGCGCGCACAATCGGCTGGTTCACGACGATCTTCCCGGTGCGACTCGATCTGAGCGGGGTCGACCTCGACGACGCGTTCGCCGCAGGCCCGTCCGCGGGGGCCGCGGTGAAGACCGTGAAGGAGCAACTCCTCGCCGTTCCCGACCACGGCATCGGTTTCGGACTTCTCCGGTACCTGAACGACGAGACGGCGCAGGTTCTTTCGCCGCTGCCGATGCCTCAGGTCAGCTTCAACTATCTCGGCAGGATGGGCCCGACCGCCACGGCGACCGACGAGGGGTGGGTGCCGGTCGAGGAACCCGGACTGCGCGAGAAGTCGGCGGTGCCCGTCGCGGCCGTCGTCGACGTCAACGCGATGACCGTCGACTCGGGCGACGGCCCCCAGCTGAACTCCACGTGGACGTACCCGCCGGGCGTCCTCACCCGCGAGGAGGTCGAGGAACTCGCGCAGCTGTGGGTGCAGGCACTCGCTGCTCTCGGCGCGCATGCGGAGTCGGGTGGCGGCGGGTTCACACCGTCGGATCTCGATCTCGTCGAACTGCGGCAGGATGCGATCGAGGACCTCGAACACGTCTGTCCGGACCTGACGGACGTGTGGCCGCTGTCGCCCCTGCAGTCCGGCATGCTCTTTCACTCCGAACTCGCCAACGACTCCCTCGATGTCTACCTGGTGCAGGTGAGCCTCGAACTCGAGGGCACCGTGGATCCGCATCGACTGCGCCGCGCGGCCGATGCGCTGCTGGCCCGGCACGCCAATCTGCGCGCCGGCTTCCGGCACGACGCCGAGGGCAACGCCGTCCACGTGATCCGGCGACGGGTGGAGGCGCCCTGGCGCGACGTCCCACTCACGGCTCTGGACGAGGACGCCGCGGCTGCCGAGGTTGCGCGACTGCTGGCCGAGGACAGGGTCCGCCCGTTCGACCTGACACGTGCCCCGCTGATCCGGTTCATGCTGATCGCGACCGCGCCGAACCGCTACCGGCTGGTGTCGACCAACCACCACATCCTCCTCGACGGCTGGTCGATGCCGTTGCTGGTCCGGGAATTGCTGACGCTCTACGCCACCGACGGGGACCCGTCGCCGCTGCCCCGCGTCCGCGGGTACCGCGACTACCTGGCGTGGATGAGCCGCCGAGATCACGGCGCCTCCCGGGAGGTGTGGGCTCGGGCCCTCGCCGGGGTGGACGGACCGACGTTGCTGGCCCGCTCGGATCCGGGACGGCGGCTGTCCACGATGTCCGACGAGTTCGTCTTCGACCTGGACGAGGACCACACCACACGCCTGCGTGATGTCGCGCGGTCGCGTGGCCTGACGGTCAACACGCTCGTGCAGGTCGCGTGGGGGATTGTGCTGGGTACGTTGACCGCCCGCGACGACGTGCTGTTCGGTGCCACCGTTTCGGGGCGGCCTCCCGAACTGGCCGGCATCGAGACGATGGTCGGACTGTTCATCAACACCCTGCCCGTCCGGGTCAGGCTGCGCCCCGACGACACGGTGGGTGCTCTGCTCGAGCGCGTGCAGGCCGAGCAGGCGGCATTGCTGGATCACCACTACCTCGGGTTGGCCGAGATTCAGAGTGCAGCCGGGCCGGAGGTCGGATTCGACACGCTGACGGTGTTCGAGTCGTACCCCGTCGACCGCGCCGGGCTCTCCACCGAGACCGACATCGCCGGAATGCGCGTCACCGGAGTGGATGCGCGCGATGCGGCCCATTATCCGCTGAGTCTCGTGGCATCCGTCGACGCTCGTCTGCGCCTGAAATTCGAGTACCTCCCGGACGTCTTCGACACGGACACCATCGACGACATCGCCGGACGCGTGCTGCATGTACTCGACGCGTGCGCTCGTCCGGACCAGCCGCTGGCCGCGCTGTCGCTGCTGACCGACCGGGAGCGCGCCGACCTGGTGCCGGTCCGCGGCCGTCCGGGCGGGTCGACCCGGACGCTGCCGCAGATCCTCGACGAGGGGGCCGCGGTCGATCCGGGCGCGATCGCACTGTCCTCCGAGGACGGCGACGTGAGCTACGGCGATTTGGACGAGCGGTCGAATCGCCTGGCGCGCGCACTCATCGCCCGTGGGGCGGGCCCGGAGACGTTCGTGGCCATCGGGATACCGCGGTCCCTCGACTCGATGCTGTCGGTGTGGGCGGTGGCGAAGACCGGTGCGGCGTTCGTGCCGATCGATCCGAACTACCCCGACGAGCGCATCACTCACATGCTCGTCGATTCCGGAGTCACTCTCGGCGTGACCACATCCGAACACCGAGGCCGGCTCCCGGGCACCGCGCACTGGCTGGCCCTGGACGAACCCGGCTTCGCGACCGAGTGCGCCGAGCGCGCGGGGGCACCCGTGACCGACGCCGACCGGAGCGGTCCGGTCACGCTGGACACCGCCGTGTACGCCGTCTACACGTCGGGGTCCACCGGTGTGCCCAAGGGTGTGGTGGTCACCCATCGCGGACTCGACAACTTCGCTCTCGACCAGCTCGAACGTTTCGGTGCGACACCGCAGTCCCGGACTCTGCACTTCTCCACACCGAGTTTCGACGGGTCGGTGTTCGAGTACCTGCAGGCCTTCGGTGCCGGCGCGACGATGGTGATCGCGCCGCCCAGCGTGTTCGGCGGCGAGGAACTCGCGCGGCTGCTGGCCGACCGGAGCGTCACCCATGCCTTCATCACCACCGCTGCGCTGGCGTCACTCGATCCGGCCGGGCTGGCGCAGCTCACGGACCTGGTGTTCGGCGGCGAGGCCTGCCCACCCGAACTGGTCGCCCGCTGGGCGCCGGGCCGCCGGTTGTACAACGCGTATGGACCGACCGAGACGACGATCATGTCCAACATCAGCGAGCCGATGGTCCCCGGGCACCCGATCACCATCGGCGGGCCGATCCGCGGGGTGACGGAACTGGTGCTCGACTCCCGGCTGCAACCGGTCCCCGTGGGAGTTCCCGGCGAGTTGTATCTCGCCGGGGCCGGCCTGGCCCGCGGCTACCACCGCCGACCGGCACTCACCGCCGAACGGTTCGTCGCCCACCCCGTCCGCCCCGGCGAGAGGATGTACCGCACCGGCGACATCGTGCGGTGGACGGCAGACCACAGCATCGAGTACGTGGGCCGCACCGACTTCCAGGTGAAGGTGCGCGGCTTCCGCATCGAACTCGGCGAGATCGACTCCACCCTCATGTCGGAGCCGGACGTCGGATTCGCCGCCACTCTCGCGCACCGCGGCCCCGCGGGAGACACCCTGCTGGTGTCGTACGTCGTTCCGGCGTCGGGTCGCTCCCTCGACCCGGCCGTACTCACCCGGCACCTGGCGGACCGCCTGCCGTCCCACATGGTGCCCACCTCCATCACGGTGCTGGAGCGCATTCCGCTGACCGCCGTCGGCAAGCTGGACCGCACGGCACTGCCCGAACCCGACCTGCTCTCCGGGACAGGGCACGACCGGGTTCCGGTCGGTCCGATCGAGGACGCGGTGGCCGTCGTCTTCGCGGAGGTACTCGGCCTCGCGCGCGTCGGCGCCGACGCCGGTTTCTTCGACATCGGTGGCAACTCCCTGAGCGCCACCCGGGTGATGGCACGGCTGCGCGCGCTGCTCGGCACCGACTGCGGGGTGCGGGATCTGTTCGAGGCGCCCACGGTCGCCGCGCTGGCGGCACGAATCGAGCACGCCGGCGCCGGGCCGTCCGGACGTCCGGTGCTCGCGGCCCGCACCCGGCCCGAGGACATCCCGCTGTCGTACGCGCAGCAGCGGATGTGGTTCGTCAATCAGCTCGACACCACCTCGGCTGCCTACAACATCCCGATCGTGGTGTCACTGAGCGGGGACCTCGATGTGGGATCGCTGAACTCGGCACTCACCGACGTCGTCGCCCGGCACGAGTCGCTGCGCACGATGTTCCCGGTCCGCGGGGACTGGCCGGTTCAGCAGATCCTGCCCGCCGAGGGTGCGGTGCCCACTCTGACCCCCGTCCCCGTCGCGGACGAGCACGGCCTGCGGGAAGAGCTGACCCGGCTGGTCACGGCGGGTTTCGATRTCACCGCGCGGATCCCGCTGCGGGCCGGACTGTACTCGCTGAGCGACACCGAGCACGTACTCGCCGTGGTGGTGCATCACATCTCGGCGGACGGGTTCTCGATGGTCCCGTTGGTGCGCGACGTGATGACGGCGTACGGCGCCCGCGTCGGCGGCGGCGCACCCGACTGGCTGCCCCTGCCGGTGCAGTACGCCGATTATGCCCTGTGGCAACGGGAGTCGCTGGGTTCGGGCGACGACCCCCGGTCGCTGATCTCGCGGCAACTCGACTACTGGACGACCACACTCGCCGGCGCCCCCGACCTTCTGGAACTCCCCACGGATCGGGATCGGCCGTCCCAGCAGTCCTTCCGCGGCGCGCGCATCCACTTCTCCGTCGACAGCGACTTGCACCGTCGCATCAGCGAACTGTCGCGACGTCTCGGCTCCACCGAATTCATGACGGTGCACGCCGCCCTCGCGGTGTTGCTCAGCCGTCTCGGGGGAACCCCGGACGTCGCCGTCGGCACCCCGATCGCCGGCCGGGGAGACCCCGCACTCGACGACCTGGTGGGCATGTTCGTGGGCACGCTCGCCCTGCGCACACAGGTGGATGCGGCCGAGTCGTTCACCGCCCTGGCCGCGCACTGTCGCGACGTCGACCTCGAAGCCTTCGCCCATGCCGACGTTCCGTTCGAGCGGGTGGTGGACGCGGTCGGCCCGACCCGATCGACGGCGTATGCTCCGCTCGTCCAGGTCTCGCTGGAATTCCAGAACAACGAGCGACCGGTGCTGACACTGCCGGGACTGGAAGTCCGTGGAATCGATCCCGGGCTCGCCGTGGTCAAGGTGGATCTCGAATTCCTCCTGGCGGAGGAGTTCGACGCGAACGGTGCGCCGGCCGGGATGAGCGGCGCCGTCGACTTCGCGACCGATCTCTACGACCCCGACACGGTCCGCGGCTTCGCCGGCCGCTTCGTGCGCATCCTCGACGCCGTCACCGAGAATCCGGACCGGCCGATCGGCGACCTCCCCCTCCTCGACGCGGTGGAGTTGCGGGCGATGGTGCCTGCCCGCGGCGAGCTGCAGGTGCGCCCCGAGCTGTGGCCCGATCTGCTGACGGCCGCCGCCGCACTCGCCCCGGACTCGGTGGCCCTGTCCCTCGGGGACCGCCGGGTCAGCTACCGCCAACTCGACGAGTGGTCCAACCGGGTGGCCCGGGTTCTCCGCGGACGCAGGGTGGGACCGGAGACGTTCGTGGCAGTCGGAATGCCCCGGTCGATCGAGTCGGTGGTCTCGATCTGGTCGATCACCAAGGCAGGCGCGGCGTTCGTGCCCGTCGACCCCACCTACCCGCGCGACCGCATCGACTACATGCTCACCGATTGCCGGGCTGTGCTCGGCCTCACCGTGAGAAGTCGCCGGAGCACCCTGCCCGACACCGTTCCGTGGCTGATCCTCGACGACGAGGACTTCGCCGCGCAGGCGTCGGCCGTGTCGTCGGCACCGATCACCGACGCGGATCGGACGAGTCCGTTGCACCTCGCTCACCCGGCCTATCTCATCTACACGTCGGGGTCGACCGGAAGGCCGAAGGGCGTCACCGTCACCCACCGGGGTATGGCCGATTTCACCGCGGAGACGCACCAACGGTTCGAGGTCACCCGCGAGTCCCGGGTCTCGCAGTTGGCGTCCCCGAGTTTCGATGCCTCGGTGTTCGAGCTGATGATGGCGTTCGGCGCGTCGGCGCGCGTCGTGATCGTGCCGCCTGCCATCGTCGGGGGCAGCGAACTGGCGGATCTGTTCCGTCGCGAGCAGGTGACTCATGCGACCATCACGCCGACCGCACTGGCGGCCCTCGACAACGACGGACTCGATTCGCTCCGGGTCCTGGACCTGGTGGGCGAGGCGTGCCCGCCGGAGGTGGTGGCGCGGTGGGCGCCGGGGCGGAGCCTGCACAGCGGGTACGGGCCCACGGAGACCACGATCCAGGCGAGCGTCAGCGCCCCGATGCGTCCCGGCGAGAGCGTGAACATCGGGGCACCCGCCCGGGGATTCGCGTTCCTGGTCCTCGACGAGCGGCTGCAGCCGGTCCCGGTCGGTGTGCCCGGCGAGTTGTATATCGCCGGACCGGGTATGGCACGGGGGTACCACAACCGGGCGGCGCTCACCTCGGAACGCTTCGTGGCCTGTCACTTCGGGGAACCGGGGTGCCGGATGTACCGGACCGGTGACGTGGTGCGCTGGCGTGAGTCGGCGAGCGCACTCGAGTACATCGGGCGCAGCGACTTCCAGGTCAAGGTCCGTGGATTCCGTATCGAACTCGGGGAGATCGACGCCGTGCTCGCCCGTCACCCGGCGGTTGCCTTCGCCGCCAGCGTCGGTCACACCGGCCCGTCCGGTGACACCGTGCTCGCCTCGTACGTGCGGGCTCAGGACGGGCAGGAGGTGGAGCCCGCGGGACTGCGCACTTACGCGTCCGAGCGACTGCCCGCCCACATGGTGCCGTCCGCGGTGGTCGTACTCGATCGGATTCCGATGACCCCGGTGGGCAAGCTCGACCGGAAGGCGTTGCCCGCCCCGGAGTTCGGTTCGACCGGTGCGGCGTTCCGGGCACCGGCCACGGAAAACGAGCGAATCGTCGTGGACGCCTTCGCGGAGGTTCTCGGGGTGGACCGGGTGGGCACCGCGGACAGCTTCTTCGATCTCGGTGGAAATTCGCTCCTCGCCACCAGGATCGTCAGCGCACTGCAGGCCGCGCTGGACCGGAGGGTTCCGCTGCAGTGGATGTTCCTCGACCCGACACCGGCGGGGATCGCCCGCCGCCTCGACCTGCCGCATCGGAGCGCCGGTATGGAAGAGGCACTCGCCGTGGTGATTCCGCTGCGTGCGCACGGAAGCGGGCGACCGTTGTTCTGCGTGCATCCGGGCATCGGCCTGTCCTGGGGGTACGCCGGTCTGGTGCGGTATCTCCCTCCCGACCGGCCGGCGTACGGACTGCAGCTGCCCACGATCAGCGATGACGGCGACTACCGGACGATCGAGCAACTGGCCCACCGCTACATCGAGGAAATGCAGGCCATCCAGCCCACCGGCCCGTACGACCTGCTCGGCTGGTCGCTCGGCGGGGTCATCGCGCACGCCATGGCCGTCGAACTGCAGGCAGCCGGCGAAGAGGTCGCCACACTCGCCGTCATGGACAGCTACCCCGTGGGCGGCGAGGACCCGCTGGTCGGCCGGCTCGAGATCCGGGACCTCCTGCGCGGGTTGGGACTCCAGACCGAGGGGGACGGTGAGATGACCTACGAGCACGCCGCGCGGTTGATCGACGAATCGTTCGGGACCGAGACCGGAGTGCGAGGGCACGACCTCGAACGCATCGCCGCCGGGTACGAGAGTTCGAGGTGGCTCGCCCACCACTTCGTGCCCCGGGTGTACGACGGGGATCTGCTCATCTTCCCCGCCACGCGCGACGGAAACGGCACGACCCGGGCCCGGTCGGCGGACGAGTGGCGGCCGCTCGTGACCGGCCGGATCGACGAGCAACCCGTGGACTGCGGGCACAACGAGATGATCGAACCGCAGTCGCTCGCCGTCATCGGGCCGATCCTCTCGCGCGTGCTCTCCGAACGGCCGTGAATCGGATCAGGCGATGCGGAACCCGGCGAGACCGCGAATCGGCCACTCGCCGTTGACGTCCGATGCGTCCCGGCCCTGCCGGACGAGGTAGTCGGCGAAGTCGCGTTGCCGTTCGGCGTGCCAGCCGGCCTGATGCGTCAAGATGTCGAGGGCCCGCAGATTCGGGTACTCCTGCGCGAGGGTCCGGGCGAGGTGTGCGGCGGCGATCGCGTCGGCCTCGGCCTCGTGGGCGTCCTCGAGGGCGATGCCGTAGTGCTCGCACACCGCGCCCAGTGTGCGCCTGCCCTTCCGGTACCGGTCCATCTCGCGGTCGATGACGTACGGGTCTACCACGATGCCGGTGACGAGTTCGGTCAGCCCGAGGCGCAGGCCCTCGGTGTGCATGACGGTCAGGTCGTAGGAGGCGTTGAACGCGACGACGGCATGGTCGCGGGTCCACGCGTCGTGCAGAGCCTCGCGGATCTCGCCGTACCCGGTGGCGTAGTCCTGCCCGTGGGCCTGGGCGTACTCCGTGGAGATTCCGTGCACGTCCGAGGCGCCCTGCGGGATGGGAACCTCCGGGTCGAGCAGCCACGTTCGCGACTCGAAGTGGTGAGCGTCGACGACGGCGATGCACGCGGAGACGATGCGGGCGTCGGTGGGGTCAGGCCCCGTCGTCTCCAGATCGAACGCGCAGATCGGTCTGTCCGACCAGCTGGTCATGGGGGCCTCTCGGTGGTGATTCGTTGCCCGCCCAGTATCGGCCGCGGTGGGCGCCGGATCCGGGACCGACACGGCGGGGATCCCAGGTTGTCGTGGCCGGTCGCCGGGGGTATCGTGTCCTCCGGTCTGCAGTTCGCCGAGGTCGTGAACTGCCTTTTCGAGAGAGCAAGGAGGTGTGGCATCCGATGAGAAGCCAACCTCCGAGTACCAACTGAAACCGTTCCACCGGTAGGTGCGCGGTTTCACGGTCCGTGTTCCTCAGCGCTGTTCCGCGCTGCCCCTTTCCCTCGAAGGCCCCGTGTCATGCCTCAGCTGCGCCCGATCCGTTCCCTCCTCCCCAGCCGTTCCGCCGGTCTGTCCGACGCCGACGCCGGTCACGCGGTGACCCGCCGGCCCGTCGAACCGACGCCCGCCGAACCGACGCCCGCCGAGGAAACGGTGGTCAACAGCGCCGTCTACCGCGACGGCCGGAAGACGGCCACCCCGGCCACCCTGTCCGAGGCGCTCGCGAGCCTGCCGGACGCGTCGTCGATGGCGTGGATCGGGATGTACCGGCCGAACGACGCCCAGTTGTATGCGGCAGCAAAGCAATTCGACCTGCACGAGCTGGCCGTCGAAGACGCGATCGTCGCCCACCAGCGGCCCAAGCTGGAGCGTTACGGCAAGACGCTGTTCGTGGTCCTGCGCGCCGCGCGCTACTGCGACGAGACCGAGCGCGTCGAATTCGGTGAGCTGCACGTCTTCTGCGGTCCGACGTTCGTGCTCACGGTCCGGCACAGCGAATCCCCCGACCTGTCGGCGGTCCGCCGGCGGATGGAGAGCAACCCGGACCTGCTCCGGCTCGGACCCGAAGCCGTCCTCTACGCGATCCTCGACGCCGTGGTCGACGGGTATGCGCCCGTCGTCGCCGGACTGCAGAACGACATCGACGAGATCGAGACCGAGGTGTTCAGCGGAGCGCCGGGCGTGTCGCGGCGCATCTACGAACTCACCCGCGAGGTCATCGAATTCCAAAGGGCCACAAGGCCGCTGCTCGGTATGCTGCGCGGATTGTCGGCGGGATTCGAGAAGTACAACACCGACGAGGAACTGCAGCGTTACCTGCGTGACGTCACCGACCACGCGACGGTCGTCGTGGAGCGGGCCGACGGCTTCCGTCAGCTGCTCGGGAACATCCTCACCGTCAACGCCACCCTGGTGTCGCAGGAGCAGAACGAGGAGATGCGCAACCTGACCCAGGCCAGCTACGCGCAGAACGAGGAGATCAAGAAGGTGTCGGCATGGGCGGCGATCCTGTTCGCGCCCACCCTGATCGGGACGGTCTACGGCATGAACTTCGACCACATGCCCGAACTGCACTGGGTCGGTGGGTATCCGTTCGCCCTGTCGCTGATGATGCTCACCTGCGCCGGGCTGTACACGATCTTCAAACGCCGCGGCTGGTTGTGAGCGAGGCCGGCTGCGGGCAGTGCCCGCAGCCGGCCGGCGCCTGCTGTCAGAGTTCGTCCACGCAGACGACGAACTTGCGCTCGGAGTATTCGTATCCGTTGGACGACGTGCTGCACGAGTCCACGGACGTGGCGCCCTGCACGATCTCCGTCACCTTCACACCGTCGACGGCCGTGGTGTCGCCGCAATCGATGCGCGCGGGATCCTCGCCGCCGACATCCATGCACCCGCCGATAACCCAGTCCACGTCGAGGCAGATCGCGCCCTGCTCGATGCCGCCGAGGGTTTCGTAGTAGTACGAGTCGGCGTCGCTGATGCACTGGCTGTTCTTCGCGGCCTTGGCGATCACCTTGTAGTTCGAATCGGCGCTGCCGCACACCGCCTTGTCGATCTCGGCGTCGGAGACGGTGCCGCCGAGCTTCACGCACTCACCGATCGCGACCTCGAAGTCGACGTCGCCGCCGGCGTCCTCGCCTTCCTGCCCGTCGATCACGGTGGTCGATTCGCTGGACGTGGTGGCCGCGGACGCACCCGACTCCGGCACCGCGGTGGGCGTCGTGTCCGAACCGCACCCGGCCACCAGAACTGCCGTCGCCGACAACGCGACGACTGCGGTACACACCCGCCGAACTAACCCTGTCATGTCTGACCCCTCCGTCAGGTGACCGTCCGCCACCCGTTCCTCCGAGATGACCGTGCCACCTCGATCGTGTCCACCGCGATTGCCGTGTCGCGCATTATTTGATTACATCGCCGTCCGATTTGCCAATTGTGGTGACAGTATGGACGGGTGGATCTCCCCGTGATGCCTCCGTTACAGCCGATGCTCGCGAAGGCTGCGTCGTCCGTTCCGGCGCAACCGGAGTCCGGGCTCGCCTGGTCCTACGAACCGAAATGGGACGGTTTCCGCACCCTCGTCTTCCGCGACGGCGACGAGGTGGTGCTCGGGTCCCGCGGCGGAAAGGATCTGGCCAGGTACTTTCCCGAACTCGTCCGGGCAGTGAAGGACGAACTGCCGCAGCGGTGCGTGGTGGACGGCGAACTCGTCGTCCCGCGCAACATCGACGGCCGCACCCGGCTCGACTGGGAGTCGTTGTCGGAGCGCATTCATCCGGCCGAGAGCCGGGTGACGATGCTGTCCGAGAAGACCCCGGCGCAGTTCGTCGCGTTCGATCTGCTCGCCCTGGGCGACCGCGACCTCAGCCGCGAGGACTTCTCGGTACGCCGCGCGCAGCTCGTCGACACCATCGGCGGCGGACCCAGCTGCCACGTCACCGCCGCCACCGAATCCAGTGCGACGGCCACCGAGTGGTTCGAGGCGTTCGAGGGGGCCGGCCTCGACGGGGTGGTGGCGAAGAAGCTGGTGGGCCCGTACCTGCCCAACAAGCGGGAAATGGTGAAGGTGAAGCACGCCCGCACCGCCGACTGCGTCGTCATCGGATACCGGCCGCACAAGAGTCAGCCGGGGATCGGGTCGATGCTGCTCGGACTGTATGACGGCGACCAGATGGCGATGGTCGGCGGTGCGTCGGCGTTCACGGCGGCGCGGCGGATCGAACTGCTCGCCGAACTCGACGAGCTGCGCGTCGGCGACGACGTCGTCGCGGACGGGGCGCCGACGCGGTGGCAGTCCGGCAACGACCGAACCTGGGTGCCGCTGCGCCCCGAACGCGTCGTCGAGGTGGCGTACGACCAGATGGAGGGTGCCCGGTTCCGGCACGCCGCGCGGTTCCTGCGCTGGCGCCCGGACCGGACGCCCGACGAGTGCACGTTCCAACAATTGGAGGTCCCGGTGCGATACGACCTTGCCGACGTCCTGGCCGGAGGTTCCTAGATGGCGAGTCCTGCCGAAGAACTCGACGTCGACGGCGTCGCCGTGCGGCTGTCGAACCCCGACAAGATCTACTACCCGAAACTCGGTGCCGAGGGCGGCACGAAACGGCACCTGGTGGAGTACTACCGGACCGTGGCACTCGACGGTGCGCTGCTGACCGCCCTGGTCGATCGGCCGACGCATCTGCAACGGTTCCCCGACGGGATCGAGGGCGAGGAGATCTACCAGAAACGGGTTCCCGCGAAGCGGCCCGATCACGTGGAATCGTGCGAGGTCACGTTCCCGTCCGGCCGCAAGGCGGACGTGCTCCGCGTGCGCAGCGCCGCGAACATCGTGTGGGCGGCGAACCTCGGCAACATCACGTTCCACCCGTGGGCGGTCCGGTGCCCCGACGTCGATCACCCCGACGAACTGCGCATCGACCTGGACCCGCAGCCGGGAACCGGATTCGACGACGCCCGGGCGGTCGCGCTGGACGTGCTCCGGCCGCTGCTGGACGAACTCGGTCTCGTCGGCTTCCCCAAGACGTCGGGCGGCCGCGGGCTGCACGTGTATCTCCGCATCGAACCGCGCTGGGATTTCATCGAGGTGCGGCGCGCGGGCATCGCCCTCGCCCGGGAGATCGAGCGGCGCAGCGGCGACCGGGCCACCACGTCCTGGTGGAAGGAGGAACGCGGCGAACGCATCTTCCTCGACTTCAACCAGAACGCCAGGGACAAGACCATCGCGTCCGCCTACTCGGCCCGCAAGACGCCGATCGCGACCGTGTCGACGCCGGTCACCTGGGAGGAACTGGTGGACGTCGACCCCGACGACTTCACCATCGCGACCGTGCCCGCGCTGCTCGCGAAGCGCGGGGATCCCATGGCGACCATGGGTGACGTGGCGCAATCGCTCGACGTGCTGCTGGAGATGGCCGAACGGGACGCCGCGAACGGTCTCGGCGATCTGCCGTACCCACCCAATTACCCCAAAATGCCGGGGGAACCCAAGCGGGTACAACCGAGTCGGGACCGAGACCGCAAATAGCCGGCGCTCACGTAGGCTCGGGACGGTCGGGTCGGGAACAATGTGAGGTCGCCATGGAACGTACGACAGTCGGTACTGCCGGACTCGTCCTCGGTGTCGTCGCGACGGCACTCGGGACCCTGATGATCGCGCCGGCCACCGCGTCGGCCGTGTCCCTGTCCTGCGTGTCCCCACCGGGCCGGGGTGACACCACGGTCGTCGACCGCACCGCGTGCGGGGCCAACGCCGATACGAGCAGCAATTCGGCGGCGTTCGGCACGGACGGTGTCGGGTTCGCCGACGCAGCCCACGCGGGAGCGGCGCTCGGCGCCGGCCTGGGCGGCGGTGTCGGTGCCGCCGAGGCACGTCGTGGCGCAGTCGCCGCGGTGGCGGTCGGGCCCCAGAGCGTCGCCATCGGGACGGTCGACAGTGCCGGTCCTGCGCTGGTGCTGAGCGGTCCGGGAGGGCAGGCGCTGGTCGCGGATCCGGCCAAGGGCGTGGTGTGCGCCGCTGGACCGTCGCTCGCGATCAATTTCCTTGCAGGTCAAGCGTGTCTGAGCGACGGCATAACAGTGTGGCGGCTTCCCTGAACGGCACCCCGGTCCGCGTCGTATGGTGACGGTAGTCACAATGGGTTGACGCAACTGCCGTAGGAGATATGGCAGCGAGATCGGAGGTGGTCGATGACGACCAGCGTTCGAGTTCCCCGGCCCGCGTCCGTGCCACGGACGGAGCTGCACGTCGATCCGCGGTTCCTGCCGCTCGCCGACCGGTTTTTCGCGATGTACCGGCAACCACAGCACGGCGGCGGGGCGCTCACCGCGTACTTCCGGGGTGAGAAAGTCCTCGACATCTGGGCGGGCTGGGCAGACCGCGACCGCCGATGGGACCGCGACACCGTCGCCCTGTCGTTCTCGACGGGAAAGGGTGTGGCCAGCACGGTCGTCCACCGCCTCGCCGAGCGCAGGCTGATCGACTACGACGCGCCCGTCGCGCGCTACTGGCCCGAGTTCGGCGCGGCAGGCAAGGACGACATCACGGTTCGCGAACTCCTCACCCACCGGGCCGGACTGCACAAGGTCCGCGGCCTGATGCGAAGCCCGCTCGATCTCCTCGACTACCACGCCGTCGTCCAGGCCCTCGCGGCCACCCCGGCGGATCCGCGCAGGCTGCGCGGTCCCGGGTATCACGCCGTCACCTACGGGTGGCTGGTGGCCGAACTGATCGCACGCGTCACCGGGAAGTCGTTCGTCCAGGCCGTGCAGGACGAAATCGCGGGCCCGCTCGGCGTCGACGACTTCTGGTATCAGGTTCCCGGACAGCACCGTCCACGGATCGCGAAGCTGTTTCCGCACATCAACCCGGCCGGCCTCAACTGGGAGCTCACGTCGAACGTGCTCTCGCTCGTCGGCCCCACCCGCGGCCTCGCCGAGGCAGCGATGCCCCAGGGATTCGACGTGCTGGTCCGGAACCCCGCGGTGCACGATGCGGTGATGCCCGGCTGGAACGGCGTGTTCAGCGCGCGGGCGCTCGCGCGCATGTACGGCGCCATCGCCAACGGGGGCAGGCTGGACGGACACCGGTTCCTGCGCAAGGCCACCATCGCACAGATGTCGCAGGTGCAGACCCACGACCGCGACTACGTCCTGGGGATCCGCCCGCAGTGGTCCCTCGGCTACCACCGGCCGATCCTCGCGTCCCGGGAACAACCGCGGAACGCGATCGGGCACTACGGCGTCGGCGGGTCCGGTGCCTACGCGGACCTCGACAGCGGACTGTCCCTGGGCTTCGTCACCAACCGACTCGGGAGTTCCCTCACGGCTCTCGGTGATCTTCGTCTGGCCCGGCTCGGTGTCGAGRCGCAGGCGATCGTCCGGAACGGCAAGTAACCACGAAAGGAATCCCGATGAGTGATCACGTGTACCGAGTTGTCGAGGTCGTCGGTTCATCGAGCGACAGTACCGACGCGGCCGTCGAGAACGCCATCGCGCGGACCAACGAGACCGTGCGCAACGTCGAGTGGTTCGAGGTCGTCGAGACCCGGGGTCACGTCGAGAACGGCGTCATCGCGCACTACCAGGTCACGGTGAAGGTCGGATTCCGTGTGGAGCCTGGCGACGCGGTCTGACATCGCGCACGGTTCTCGCGCAAAATTGGAACACGTTATAGTCTGGTGTCACATCCCGACGTCGGACTGCGCGTACTCAGGTAGGGGAGAACCGTGACTTATGTGATCACGCAGCCGTGCTGCAACGACGCATCGTGCGTCGATGTCTGTCCGGTCAACTGCATCCATCCCACACCGGACGAGAAGCCGTTCGCCACCACGGAAATGCTGTACATCGACCCGGACACCTGCATCGACTGCGGGGCCTGCGTCGAGGAGTGCCCGGTGGAGGCGATCTACGCGGAGAACGACCTCGACGAGGTCGACGAGCCGTACCTCGACATCAACGCGCAGTACTACACCAAGCACCCCATCGGCCCCGACTGGCCCGAGCCGCTCAAGCTGCCGCAGATCGACGCAGCCCTCGGCACGCTCCACGTCGCGGTCGTCGGGTCGGGTCCGGCCGCCTGCTACGCCGCGATGGAACTGACCGCGAAGCCGCGCGTCGAGGTCGACATCTTCGACCGCCTGCCCACCCCGTACGGGCTGGTGCGCGCCGGTGTCGCGCCGGACCATCCGGGCACCAAGGGCGTCACGGACCAGTTCCGCTCCGTCGTCGGCAAGCGCACGGTGCACTGCCACTTCAACGTGGAAGTGGGCCGGGACGTGAGCCACGAGGAACTGCTCGCGCACCACCACGCCGTCATCTACGCGGTCGGCGCGGCAGGCGACCGCACGCTGGGCATTCCCGGCGAGGATCTGGTCGGCAGCCACGCCGCCACCGAGTTCGTGGCCTGGTACAACGGCCACCCCGACTACGCCGACCACACGTTCGACCTGTCGGGGGAGCGGGCCGTCATCGTGGGCAACGGCAACGTGGCACTCGACGTGGCCCGCATCCTCGTCACCGATCCGGAGATCCTGGCGAAGACGGACCTCGCCGACCACGCCCTCGAGGCGCTGCGGGCGAGCAACATCCGCGAGGTCGTCATTCTCGGCCGCCGCGGCCCCGCTCAGGCCGCCTACACCAACCCCGAACTCCTCGCGCTCGGGCTGATGCCGAACGTGGACATCGTGGTCGACCCGGAAGAAGCGGTGCTCGACCCGGCAAGCCGCGCGTTCGTCGACGGCGACGAGGCCGAGCCGTCGCAGCGCCACAAGGTGCGGCAGGTCGAGGAATTCGCCCGGCGCACCGCCGATCCGGCGAAGAAGCGGATCGTGCTGCGTTTCCTGACGTCACCCGTGGAGATTCTCGGCACCGACACCGTCGAATCGGTGCGCATCGCGAAGAACGAGATGGTCGCGGACGCGTCGGGACGGCTCAGCGCCAAACCCTCCGACGTCACCTCCACGCTGGACACCGGCCTGGTGTTGCGCTCGATCGGCTACCGCGGTCAACCCGTGCCCGGCATCCCCTTCGACGACCGGCGCGGCGTCATCCCCAACGAGAACGGCCGGGTGATCGATCCCGAGACCGGCGCGCCGGTGCCCGGCGTGTACGTGGCGGGCTGGATCAAGCGCGGGCCGACGGGCGTGATCGGCACCAACAAGTACTGCTCCGCGGAGACGGTCAAGATGCTGATCGACGATTTCTCCGCCGGTCGGCTCGACGCGCCCGCCGAACGTGAGGCTCTCGACCGCCTGATCGCCGAGCGTGCGCCCGACGCTGTCGACTACCAGGGCTGGCAGCGGATCGACAAGACCGAACGCGCCGGGGGCAAGGCGGCCGGCCGGACGCGCACCAAGCTGATCACCATCGAAAGCATGCTCGCCGCCGCCCGCGCCGAGACCTGATCGTGAGCACTTCTTGACCACTCGGTGACACCACCTCCCCGCAGGCCGCGGAGCGGCAACGATTGCGGGCAAATTGCTCGCGGCCGGATGATGTGTGTTAATGGCAGTGCGCGATTGGTAGGTCCGTCGGGGACGCGCGTTGCACACGTCGTCGAACGAGAGTGGTCATATGGGCAAGTCAGGAATCGGTTTTTCCAGGAACAAGCACTGGTCTTCGCGCGTCGCCGTCGCACTGACCGGGGCCGTCGTCTCGGGAACTGCGCTGGTCGGGGCCGCACAGGCCGCACCGCTCTTTCCCGGTGGACCGGAGATTCCGAGTCTTCCCACCCTTCCCGGGCTGCCCGGCGCGCCGCAGCTGCCGCTTCCCGAACCGGCACCCGCGCCCGCGAACTTCTCGGCTCCGTCCCTCAACCCGGGCGCCGGCGAGGTCGTGGGTGTCGCGCAGCCGGTGATCATCCGCTTCAACGAGGCGATCGGCGACCGCGCCGCCGCCGAGCGGGCCATCAAGGTCACCACCAGCCAGCCCGTCGAGGGTGGTTTCTACTGGATCAACGACAGCCAGGTGCGCTGGAAGCCCACCGAGTTCTGGCCCGCGAACACCGAGGTCACCGTGGATGCCGGCGATGCGCACTCCACGTTCACCATCGGCGACGCGCTGGTGGCGACCGCGGACGACAACACCAAGCAGATCACCGTCACCCGGAACGGCGAAGTGGTCAAGACCATGCCGACGTCGATGGGTAAGACCGATCACGAGACGCCGAACGGCACGTACATCATCGGCGACAAGTTCCGCGACATGTACATGGACTCGTCCACGTACGGAGTCCCGGTCGACTCGGCCGAGGGGTACCGCACGTACGTCGAGTACGCCACCCGCATGTCGTACAGCGGCATCTTCGTCCACGCCGCACCGTGGTCGGTGGACGCCCAGGGCAACACCAACGTCAGTCACGGCTGCCTCAACGTGAGTACCGAGGACGCCAAGTGGTTCTACGAGAACTCGAAGAAGGGTGACGCCGTGGTCGTGCAGAACACCGCGGGCGGCGTGCTGAGCGGCTCCGACGGTCTCGGCGACTGGAACCGCTGACCCCGATTCCCACCGCGTTCTTCCCGTAGCCCGCACAGTTCAATGTGCGGGCTACGGCAATTCACCGGCTATTCGTCATCGGTCGTCAGACTGCCGCAGTGAGATCGAGTCCGCAACGTTCCCTGCCGTCGCCGGGAAAGCAGGGACTGCTCGGGCGTCCGTGGCGGGACTATGCGTTGTTCGCGGCGCTGGTGGGTCCCAATCTGGTTCTGCTCGTACTGTTCACCTACCGGCCCCTGGTCGACAACATCCGGCTGTCGTTCTTCGACTGGAACATCGCCGACCCCGTCGCCACGTTCGTCGGATGGGACAACTACCGCGAGTGGTGGAGCCGGACCGACACCTGGCAGATCGTCGGCAACACCGTCGTGTTCACCGTCGCGACCGTGGTGGGATCGATGATCGCCGGTCTCGCGCTCGCCGTGCTGCTGGACCGTAACCTGCACGGCCGCAACCTCGTCCGCTCGGCGATCTTCGCGCCGTTCGTCATCTCGGGAGCCGCGATCGGCGTGGCGTTCCAGTTCGTGTTCGATCCCCGTTTCGGGTTGATCCAGGATCTGCTGCACCGTGTCGGGATCGACTCCGTCCCCGACTTCTATCAGGACCCGCACTGGGCGCTGTTCATGGTGACGGTCACCTACATGTGGAAGAACCTCGGCTACACGTTCGTGATCTACCTTGCGGCACTGCAGGGCACGCGGCGTGAGCTGACCGAGGCCGCGGAGATCGACGGGGCGGGCCGGTGGACGACGTTCCGCCGGGTCATCCTGCCGCAGTTGCGTCCGACCACCTACTTCCTCTCGATCACGGTGATGCTGGGCTCCCTTCAGGTGTTCGACATCGTCAACGTGATGACCCGGGGCGGTCCGCTCGGCACCGGAACCACCACGATGGTCTACCAGGTCTACAACGAGTCGTTCCGCAACTTCCGTGCCGGCTACGGCGCCACCGTGGCCACGATCATGTTCCTTGTCCTGCTAGGGATCACCGTCTACCAGGTGCGGATCATGGATCGCGGTGAGGTCCGGTGACCGCGGAGACACTGCGCGAACAGCGCAGCACGGAGGTGCCGGTGGCGACAGACCCGGCCCGTGACCATCGCCGCCGGGAAGCGCTCGTGACGGCCCTGGGATACGCCGCGATGGTGGCGGTGCTGGTCATGGTGGCCCTGCCGCTGTACTGGATCGTGATGACGTCCTTCAAGKATCGCCCGGACGTCTACACCCTGCCGGTCACCTGGTGGCCCGGCACCTTCCATCCCGAGAACTACTCGGAGGCCACCACGTCGGTGCCGTTCTGGACGTTCCTGCGCAACTCCGTGATCATCACCGGGGTGCTGGCCGTCGTGAAGTTCGCACTCGGCGTGTTCAGCGCCTACGGACTGGTGTTCCTGCGGTTCCCGGGTAAGAACGTCGTGTTCCTCGGCATCATCGCCGCCTTGATGGTGCCCAACCAGATCACGGTCATCTCCAACTACGCACTCGTCGCCGAATGGGGCTGGCGGAACAGCTTTCACGGCATCATCGTTCCGCTCGCCGGGGTCGCGTTCGGAACGTTCCTGATGCGCAACCACTTCCTGTCGATCCCCACCGAGATCATCGAGGCCGCCCGGATGGACGGCGCAGGCCACTTCCGCCTGCTGTGGCGGGTGATCCTGCCGGTGTCCGGGCCCACCATGGTGGCGTTCGCGATCATCACCGTCGTCACCGAGTGGAACGAATACCTGTGGCCGTTCCTGATGGCCGACGACGCGTCCGTCGCGCCGCTGCCGATCGGGTTGACCCAACTCCAGAACAACGACGGGCTCACCAACTGGGGTCCGGTCATGGCGGGAACGGTACTCACGATGCTGCCGATTCTCGTGGTTTTCCTTGTGCTGCAACGGCGCATGATCAAGGGCCTCACATCGGGTGCGGTCAAGGGATAGCGGAGAACGAGGAGAGACATGAATCGGATGAACCGTCGGGGATTCCTCGGGCTGGCGGGCGCGGTGGCCGCCGGCGCCGCGCTGTCCGCGTGCGCCGGGTCGGGGTCGGGCTCGTCGGCGACGTCCGGCGCGGCGGGCGACGCGAACACCATCACGTTCTGGTCCAACCACCCGGGCAAGTCGCAGGACGTCGAACGGGAACTGATCAACCGGTTCCAGGCGAAATACCCCGACCTCACCGTGAACCTCGTCGACGGCGGAAAGAACTACGAGGAGGTCTCGCAGAAGTTCAACGCGGCCCTGTCGGGCGGCGAACTGCCCGACGTGGTGGTCCTGTCGGACGTCTGGTGGTTCAACTACGCCCTGACCGGGGCCATCGAGCCGCTCGACGGACTGTTCGGCGAGGTCGGTGTCGACTCCTCCGACTATGTCGACTCGCTGCTCGCCGACTACCTGTTCGAGGGCAGGCACTACGCCCTTCCGTATGCGCGGTCGACGCCGCTGTTCTACTACAACAAGCAGGTGTGGGCGCAGGCCGGACTGCCCGACCGGGGGCCCGCCACCTGGCAGGAGTTCGACGAGTGGGGTCCCGAACTGCAGCGGGTGATGGGCGGCGGCAAGCTGGCCCACGGCTGGGGCGACGCCAAGAACTACCTGGGCTGGACGTTCGAGGGGCCGGTCTGGACGTTCGGCGGGGCGTACTCGGACCAGTGGGACCTGAAGTTCGGCGACGAGAAGACAGTCGCCGCGGGGACGTTCCTGAAGGACATGATCCACACGAAGAAATACGCGGCCGTGTCGAGCGACATCGCCAACGAGTTCGGCGCCGGCATCCTCGCGTCGACCATCGCCTCGACCGGCGACCTGTCGGGGATCACCAAGTCGGCCGCGTTCGACTTCGGCACCGCCTTCCTCCCCGCGTCGGGCGCGCCGGGCTGCCCGACCGGTGGCGCGGGCCTCGCGATTCCGGCGCGGATCTCCGACGAGCGGAAGAAGAACGCGCTGACGTTCATCGACTTCGTGACCAACGGCGAGAACACCGCGTACTTCTCCCAGAACGTCGGATACATGCCCGTCCGCAAGTCCGCTGTCGAGGACCCGAGCATGAAGGCGTACCTCGACGCGAACCCCAACGCGCGCACCGCCGTCGACCAGCTCGCGAAGACCCGGTCGCAGGACTACGCCCGGGTGTTCGTGCCCGGCGGCGACCAGATCATCGGCACCGGACTCGAGCAGATCGCGCTGCAGAATGCGGACGTGGCGGCGACGTTCGCCGGCGTCGGGACGCAACTGCAGCAGATCATCGACCGCCAGATCACACCCAAGCTGCCCCAGTAGGAGGAGAAGGAACATCCATGGCCCACGTGCAGTTCGCAGGTGTCACCCACCGTTATTCCGGAGCCGATCGACCGGCGGTCGATCGGCTGGACCTCGACATCGCGGACGGCGAGTTCCTCGTCCTGGTGGGTCCGTCCGGGTGCGGTAAGTCGACCAGTCTGCGAATGCTGGCCGGCCTCGAAGCCGTCGAGGCGGGCCGCATCGAGATCGGCGGCGCCGATGTCACCGCGCTGCCGCCCCGGGCGCGGGACGTGGCCATGGTGTTCCAGAGTTACGCGCTGTACCCGAACATGACCGTCGCCGACAACATGGGTTTCGCGCTCCGCAACGCCGGCGTCGGGAAGGTGGAACGCACCGAACGGGTGCTGGAAGCGGCGCGGATGCTCGAACTCGAACCGCTGCTGGATCGCAAACCGGCGAAACTGTCCGGCGGGCAACGTCAACGGGTCGCGATGGGCCGGGCCATCGTGCGGCACCCCAAGGTGTTCTGCATGGACGAACCGCTGAGCAACCTCGACGCCAAGCTGCGGGTGAGCACCCGCTCGCAGATCGCGGGCCTGCAGCGCCGGCTCGGCACGACCACCGTGTACGTGACCCACGACCAGGTGGAGGCCATGACGATGGGCGACCGGGTGGCGGTCATGCAGGGTGGGCGCCTCCAGCAGGTGGCCCGGCCCCGCGATCTCTACGACGACCCGGTCAACACGTTCGTCGCCGGCTTCATCGGCTCGCCCGGGATGAATCTCATGGACACCCCGATCCGCGACGGCGTCGCCGAACTGGGCGACCTGCGAATTCCCGTGCCGCACTCGGCTATCGGGGACGGCTCCGTGATCGTCGGGGTGCGCCCGGAGTCGTGGGTGCTGGTGGGGTCGTGGCGCAAGGACTCGTACACCGTCGACGCCGACCTGCTCGAGGAACTCGGGGCGGAGTCCTTCGTGTACGCGTCCGGGACGTCCGGGAAGGTGGTGGTGCGGGTGGACCGCACCCGCACCGTCGCCGCGGGGGAGAGGGTGCACCTGCAGCCGAAGCCCGGCGAGGTGTACTTCTTCTCCGCGGCGACGGGGAACCGTCTGCGGTAGTCGCTACCAGATCTTGACGCGCTCCTCCGGATCCAGATACAGGGCGTCACCCGGCTGGACGTCGAACGCGTCGTGGAACGTGTCGAGGTTGCGGACCACGCCGTTGCAGCGGAACTCCGGCGGCGAGTGCGGATCGACGGCCAGCCTGCGGAGCGCCTCGGCGTCCCGGGCCTTGGTGCGCCACACCTGTGCCCAGCCGAAGAACACCCGCTGGATACCGGTGAGGCCGTCGAGAACCTCGGGCTCGGACCCTTCCGTGGCGATCCGGTACGCCGCGATGGCGATGGACAGGCCACCGAGGTCGCCGATGTTCTCACCGATGGTGAACTCGCCGTTCACGCTGTGTCCGGGCAGCGCCTTCGGCTCGAATTCGTTGTACTGCTCGATCAGCGCCTTCGTGCGCTTGCCGAACTCGGTCCGGTCGTCGTCGGTCCACCAGTCGACCATGTTGCCGTCGCCGTCGTACTTGGCGCCCTGATCGTCGAAGCCGTGGCCGATCTCGTGACCGATGACGGCACCGATTCCGCCGTAGTTGGCGGCGTCGTCTGCGGCGGCGTCGAAGAACGGAGGCTGCAGAATGGCTGCGGGAAAAACGATTTCGTTCATGCCCGGGTTGTAGTAGGCGTTGACCGTCTGCGGTGTCATGAACCACTCGTCCCGGTCGACGGGGCCGCCGAGCTTCGCGAGGTCGCGGTCGTACTCCGCCGCGTAGCCGCTGCGGTAGTTGCCCACCAGGTCGTCGCGGGAGATGGTGACGGCCGAGTAGTCGCGCCACTTGTCGGGGTAGCCGATCTTGGGCGTGAATTTCTCCAGCTTGCGGAGCGCCGCCTGCCGCGTCTCGGGGCTCATCCAGTCCAGGTCGGAAATGTTGCGCCGGTAGGCCTCCTGCAGGTTGGCGACGAGTTCCTGCATGCGGGCCTTCGCGTCGGCCGGGAAGTGGCGTTCGACGTACAGCTTGCCGACGGCCTCGCCCAGCAGATCCTGCACCAGGGACACGCCGCGCTTCCAGCGCTCACGGATCTCTTCGGCACCGGTCAGCGTCTTCCCGTAGAACGCGAAGTTCTCGTCGACCAGGGCCTGCGTGAGGTACGGGGCGCGGGAGCGGATGACGTTCCACGTCGCCCACGCCTTCCAGTCGTCGATGTCCTCGGACGTCCACAGCTCGGTCAGCGTGGTGAGGAAGTCGGGCTGGCGGACCACGATCTCGGCGAACTGCTCGGACGTGCCGCCGAGCGCGCCGATCCACGACGACCAGTCCAACCCGGCGGGGAGCTGGTCGAGGGTGAGCAGGTTGTAGCTCAGCTCGGCGTCGCGACGCTTCACGACGTCCCAATGACCGGCCGCGATCTTGGTTTCCAGGTCGAACACGCGCTGCGCGTCGTAGTCGACGCCTGCGAGGGCGAACATCTTCGCGATGTGCTTCACGTACGCCGCGCGGATCTCCGCGTGGTCGTCCTGGCGGTAGTACGACTCGTCGGGCAGGCCGATGCCCGACTGGCTGAAGTGGACGAGGTAACGCTCGGAGTTCTTGGCGTCCGTGTCGACGTAGTGGCCGACGGCTCCGCCGACCCCCGTGCGCTGCTGGCGGCCGATGACGGCGGCGAGCGCGGAGAGGTCGGCGGCCGAGGCCACGTCGGCGAGCTCGCCCGCGATCGGTGCGAGCCCCGCGGCCTCGACGACATCCGCGTCCATGAAGCTGCCGTACAGGTCACCGATGCGCTGCGCGTCGGTCCCCGGCGCCGCGCCGGAGTCCGCCGCCTCCTCGATGATGGTCTGGACGTCTACCTCGGCCTTGTCGTACAGCGTGCGGAACGCGCCGTCGATCGCCCGGTCCGCGGGAATCTCGTAGTCGTCGATCCACTTGCCGTTCACGTGGACGAAGAGGTCGTCCTGGGCGCGGGTGTCGTTGTCGAGGTGAGTGAGGTCGATGCCGGAGCGCTGAGCCGTGGTCATGCGTTCCATCCTTACACCGTTCCGCGCCGGGAGGTCCACCACTGCGCTCAGGGCGAAACAGACGACCGGGGATCGATCAGACGTCGATGCCGAGGTTGATCGCCGCGAGGTAGCCGTCCGACTGCTTGTCGACGGTCAGCAGGCCGGCGGCGTCGTAGATGCTGTCGGTGGAGTTGTTCACGTTGTTCTCGCGTCCGGTGTGATCGGAGTACGGCGCGGTCGCGTACACCTCGTCGAGCAGGGCCTCGTCGAAGAACAGCTGGGTGGTGAGCACCGTCTTCTTGTCGATGTGCACCTTCAGGTGGATGTGGGTGGTCCGGCTGATGTACCAACCGGGGAAGATGGTGGTGAACTGGGCGACACCGTTCGCGTCCGTGGTCTGGGCGCCGCGCAGGTAGGTGCCGTCGTCCGTGGTGGCGGCCTCGCTGTCGCCGACGCTGTAGGACCCGTCGGACGTCTCACCCGAACCGCCGGACATGTCGCCGCCGGGACCACCCGCACCGGGACCACCTGCGCCACCGGGAGCACCGGCCGGGGGTTGGCCGCCACCGGGTCCGCCCGCCGGAGGCGCGCCTGCGGGGGCGCCGTTGCCGCTGAGGTCCGCGGCCTCGGAACCCGACTCGAAGCCGGAGTACACCCCACCCGCGTCGCAGTGCCAGATCTCGACGACGGCATTGCTCACCACCGCGGCGGAGCCGTCCGCGGAACAATTCGTCAGGTCCTGCACCCGCAGTGCGAGCTGCAGGTTCGTGCCCGGCCGGTCCTCGCGGATGTCGCTGCGGATGGAGTCGACGTCGAACCAGTACGGTCCCTGCGTCTCCTCGACGGCCAGGACGCACCGCGGTGCCTGGTCGAGCAGGGCGCTCACGGTGTCGGCGCTCGTCGCGGCACTGGATGCGGCTGCGGTCGACGTGGCCGACGCCGACGTGCTGCTGCTCCCGTTCCCGGTGCAGGCGGCGATGAGCCCACCCAGGCTCACCGTTCCACCGACCGCCAGTGCGCGGCGGCGGCTGATGCGCAGACGGCTCTTCTCGACGTCCTTGTTCACTATGCGTACCTCTCCATGATCGGGCTGTGACCTGATCGTGGCGCACGAACCTGCGCGCAGCGTGCCGTCCGGCTGTGAACTTGCTGGGAACTCACCCGCCGAGGCGGGCGTGCATCTCCCAGACGAGGACCTCGGCGCCGGAGTGCGAGGTGACCTGCTGGCCACCGGAGGCGCTCAGCCGGACGGCGTCCCCCTCGTACAGGGTGCCGACACCCTCCATCTCCGCGGTGCCCCGGGCGACGAAGACGTGGAGGAACGGCGCTTCGGGAAGCGTCACCGATGCGCCGGGGAAGAGTCGCGCGACATGCAGGGCCGCGTGCTTGTTGTGGATCCGGATCGCCGAATTATCTTTGTATTCCGGCATTCCGGACGCAACGGGCATCAGCCCGCCCTTGAGGATCTCGTCCTCGATCTCGAGTTGTTCGTAGCTCGGAGTGAGGCCGGCTTCGTCGGGTACCACCCACATCTGGACGAAATGCACCGGCTCGTGGTGCTGCTCACCCTCGAGGCGCCAGCTGTCGTTCTTCTCGGAATGCATGATGCCCTTGCCTGCGCTCATGCGTTGCGCAAGGCCGGGATAGATGATGCCGGAGTGGCCGATCGAATCCTGATGGACGAGCGAGCCGCGCAGCACCCACGTGACGATCTCCATGTCTTTGTGCGGGTGCGTGTCGAATCCCTGACCGGGGAGCACGGTGTCGTCGTTGTTCACGAGGAGCAGCCCGTGGTGTGTGTTGTCGGGGTCGTAGTGCTGGCCGAAGGAGAACGAGTGCTTCGAATCCAACCAGGAAATCTTGGTTTTCAGCCGATCGCCGGCACGATGAACATAGACATGAGGTGTGGTGACTGCTGGCATATCGGTCCTCCTTCGGGTGGTACCCGGTCCAGAGTACGAGGTGCCGGCTGCAGGTACTCGCAAGACGGTGTCGATTGTGCATCGAATTCATCGCCTGCCGGCAGCGGTGGAGGACCCGCGTCGAAGGCGAAATGAGGTTGCGCAGTGCGACATTGGCGAACCTGACGTCCGTAAGGTGGTGTTCGGCAACAGGTTTCACCGACGGTGCGAAATGCCCGAAAGACGGGCGTCCAGTTCGTGCCGCCGTGAATGCCCGCTTCGGCCGGGCCCGCGGCGTACAGTTCGAATTGTGCGTCCGGAAGTCGCAGGATTTGCGGCCCGTCGCACACAGCGGAAGGAGCGTGATGAAGGCGAATTCGGATCGACACGATCAGCACCTCCCCGAGCACCAGCGGATCGCAGACCTCGTCGACGACATGGAAGACCGGCTGGTGGCCGAGCGCGAGGCGAAGGGAATCGCGGGCAACGCGTCCGAGCGGAAGCAGGCGGAACAGGTCGAGCCCGACGACCAGGCTCCCGAGTAGTGCGGCTTCGCCACCCGTGAGTACTTATTAACCCCGGGCGGTTAATAAGTACTCACAGGTGGGTCACTCGAAGAAGCGGTACACGGCCTCGACGACTACCGCGGGACGCTCGCTGCCCTCGAGTTCGATCTGCCCGGCGACGGTCACCTGGACGCCGCCCTTGGGCAGCTCCTCGACGGACTGCAGCGTCGCGTTCAGCCGGACGCGTCCCTCGGCGGGTACGGGGTTGGTGAATCGGACCTTGTTGAGACCGTAATTGACGGCCATGGTGACGCTGTCGACGGTCAGTACCTCGTCCCACATGGGGATGATCAGCGACAACGTGAGGTAGCCGTGGGCGATGGGCCCGCCGAACGGGCTCTCCGCCTTGGCGCGCTCGGGGTCGACGTGGATCCACTGGTGGTCGTCGGTGGCGTCGGCGAACGTGTTGATTCGCTGCTGGGGGATGTCGATCCACGAGCTGGTGCCCAGCGGCTGGCCCTCGAGTGCGGCGAGGTCGGCGAGGGTGGCGACGCGGGTGGTGGTTGCGGTGGTCACGATAAGTCTCCTGGTGGTTCGGTGGGGCCGGGTCAGTGCTTGATGCCGAGAACGCGCAGCGCGTTCTGCTTGAAGATCAGCGGCGCGACCTCGGGTTTGATGTCGAGGTTCTCGAAGTCCTTCATCCAGCGGTCGACCTGGATGACGGGGAAGTCGGAGCCGAACAGCACCTTGCCGCGGAGCATGCTGTTGGCGGCCTTGACCAGCTGCGGCGGGAAGTACTTCGGCGACCACCCGGACAGGTCGATGAAGACGTTGGCCTTGTGGGTGGCGATGGAGATCTGCGAGTCGACCCACGGCACCGACGGGTGGGCCATGATCACGGTGAGGTCGGGGAAGTCGGCGGCGACGTCGTCGAGCAGCATCGGGTCGGAGTAGCGCAGTTTGATGCCGTGGCCGCCGGGCAGCCCGGCGCCGATCCCGGTCTGACCGGTGTGGAACAGGGCGGGGACCCCGGCCTCGGTGATCGCCTCGTAGAGCGGGTAGAACTGCCGGTCGTTCGGTTCGAAGCCCTGCATGCTCGGGTGGAACTTGAATCCCTTCACGCCGTAGTCGTCGACGAGCCGGTGCACGCGCCGCACGGCGGCCTTGCCCTGCCAGGGGTCGACGGATCCGAACGGGATCAGGACGTCGTTGTGGCGGGCCGCGCCCTCGGCGATCTCCTCGACCGAGTTGGCGGCGTGTCCGCTGGCTGAGGCCGCGTCGACGGTGAACACGACCGCGGCCATGTTGCGCGAGCGGTAGTGATCGGCGATCGCGTCGATGGACGGGGTGCGTTCCTCCCCGGACTTGAAGTACTTCTCCGAGGCGGCCATCAGTTCGTCGTCGAGCGACCGGTGCCCGCAGCCGTCGATCTCGACGTGAGTGTGGATGTCGATGGCGTCGATCTTGTCGAAGTCGATGCCGTACTCGTAGCGGCTCACTTCGCCATCAGCTCCTCGGGGAATTCCTCGCCGACGGACTGGACGGCGTCGCCGAACGTGCCGTTCCACTGAGCCGCGATGTCGTCGGCCGACCAGCCACCGTCGTGGTACTCGACCGCGGTCAGGTCGGGGTGCGACCACAACGCGAGGCGGTCGCCGCCGACGGCGAACGCCTGGCCGGTGATCTCGGCGGCCGCGTCGGACGCGAGGAACGAGATGATGCCTGCGGCGTCCTCGGGGGTGCCCAGGCCCACCTCGCGGCGGATGATGTCGGGGAGCGGCTCGCCGTTCTTCATGCCCTCGATGTAGGGGGCCAGGAACGGGACGGTCTCCGTCATCGCCGTCGCTGCGACAGGGCAGACGGCGTTGGCGGTGATGCCCGCGCGCTGCAGTTCCATCGCCCAGGTGCGGACCATGCCGACGATGCCGGACTTGGCGCCCGAGTAGTTGGTCTGCCCGAAGTTGCCGCGCTGGCCGGCGGGGGAGCCGATGCAGATGATGCGACCACCGTCGCCCTGTTCGCGGAACTTCAGGACGGCTTCGCGTACGCAGGTGAAGGTGCCGCGCAGATGCACGTTGATCACGGCGTCGAAGTCGTCGTCGGTCATCTTCCACAGCACCTTGTCGCGGAGGATGCCGGCATTGGTGACCATGACGTCGAGGCGTCCGAATGCGTCGATCGCGCCGGCGACCAGCTTCTGGGCGGTTTCGGTGCTGCCGACCGGGGCGACGACGGCGACTGCCCGGCCGCCCGCGGCGGTGATCTCGGCGACGGCGGCGTCGGCGGTGGCCTGGTTGACGTCGTTGATCACGACCGCGGCGCCGTGGCGCACCAGGTCCTTGGCGTATGCCAGTCCGAGGCCCTGTCCGCTGCCGGTGACTACGGCGACTTTGTTGCTGAGGTCCATGTCGTGATTCTCCTAAGGTCGTGTTCGCTGGATCACACGTAATCATTGATGATTGAGAATGTCAATGATTAAGGTCTGCTACTCTACCGACAATCATCAGAAGGGGGTCGTCGCATGGCAGAGTCGCAGGCGTTATCGGACGACATCGGGTTCCTGCTCTCGCGCGTCGGCGGAATGGTGCTGGGCGCGGTGAACAAGGCCCTCGTCCCCACGGGTCTGCGGGTGCGCTCCTACTCGGTCCTGGTTCTCGCCTGTGAGCAGGCCGAGGGCGTCAACCAGCGCGGGGTGGCCGCCACCATGGGTCTCGACCCCAGTCAGATCGTGGGGCTGGTCGACGAACTCGAGGAACGCGGACTCGTCGTGCGTACCCTCGACCCCTCGGATCGCCGCAACAAACTGATCGCCGCCACCGAGGAAGGGCGCCGGCTCCGCGACGACGCCAAGGCGCGTGTCGACGCCGCGCACGGACGCTACTTCGAGGGCATCCCCGACACGGTCGTCAATCAGATGCGGGACACGTTGCAGAGCATCGCCTTTCCCACCTTCGTGGAGTAGGGCGCGATGACCGAGCTCCTCGCCCCGGCCCCGCCCGGCATGTCGTTCCTCGCCACGTTCGTCGTGGAGGTGGCCGAGCCGGTGGAGATCGGGTCCACGCCCGAAGGGACACGTCGCATCATCCCCATCGTCGGTGGCCGGGTCGAGGGCCCCGAGCTGCGGGGCACCGTGCTGCCCGTCGGGGCGGACTTCCAGCTGCTCAGCTCGTCCACGCTCACCGAGCTCGAGGCCAAGTACGCCATCGAGACCGACGACGGCGACCGCATCTACGTCACCAACTTCGGGCTGCGCTCGGGTACCGCCGAAGACATCGCCCGACTGGTCGACGGCGAGGCCGTGCCACCCGAGCGCATCTACTTCCGCTGCACGCCGCGGCTCACCGCCGCCGAGGGCCGGTGGTCGTGGCTGCGCTCACGGATCCTCGTCGGCACCGGCGAGCGCCTTCCCGGCGAGGTGCGTCTCACGGTGTTCGTGGTGGACTGACCGGTCGTGGAGATCCGCTGGATGAAGTCGTTCGTCGCGGTCGCCGAAGAACTCAACTACGGCCGGGCGGCCGAGGTGCTGCACATCGCGCAACCCGCAGTGAGTCAGCAGGTGCAGCAACTCGAGAAACGCCTCGGCGTCAAATTGTTCGACCGCACGACGCGATCGGTCCGGCTCACCGCGGCGGGGGAGCGCTTCCTGCAGCCGTGCAAGGACGCGCTCGCCGGAATCGACCGCGCCGTCGATGCCGCGGTGATCGCGGATCCGGCGGTGGAGGGTCGCGTCCGCGTCGGTTTCAGCGGCGCCTACGGGCAGACCGAATTGTCCTCTCTGGCACGGTCGGTGCGCCGTCGGTATCCCCTGATCGATCTCGTTCTCGAAGGGGCGACGGTCAGTGGGCAGATCCTCGACGAAATCTGGGAGGGGCAACTCGACCTCGGGATCGTCTCGGACGCGGTGTCCCACCCCCATGTGCTCACGCGGCAGATCTCGGTGGAGTACCTCAGTGCACTGCTCCCCAGCGATCACCCACTCGCCGAACGGAAGTCGATCGACCTCGCGGAACTACGCGACGAAACGTTCGTCGCGAATCCCGCCGCCACCGGATCCACGCTCCGCCGCGATCTGCTCGCCGCGTGCCGGGATGTCGGGTTCACGCCGAACATCGTGCAGGAGACCACCGACGGGATCGTCCTGACCGCCCTCGTCGCGGCGGGGGTCGGTGTGGCGCTCGTGCCGGGTGACGTCCAGACGTATCCCAATCGGGTGGTCCTGGTTCCCCTCGATGCCGGCCGATACGAAGTCCGGGCCGCGCTGGCCTGGTCGGACCGTCCCGTATCGCCGGTGGTGCGGACGGTCCTCGACCTCGCCGACGAGGTGCTGCCGTCGCCGGATTCCATCGCCGACGAGCAATAACGATCGCTTATCAATCGGTGCCGATACTGCTCTTGGACGGTGATCGGTTTCTTTGGCAGAGTCTCCCTCGGCGGCGCGGATGTGACCTGGACGACTCCGATCCCCGGTGCCGCACCCGCCTCGAGGCCTCTCCGAACTCCCGGATGCCCTTCACATTCAGGTAGGAACCACATGACTTCCACATTCGACGGCCGCGCCGTACGCGCCCACACGAGCGTCCGGTCGCCCCACGCGCGCCGGGCAGCCCTGGCCTCCTTCGTGGGCAGCACCCTCGAGTACTACGACTTCTTCATCTACGCGTCCTTCTCCGCGCTCGCGTTCAACACCCTGTTCTTCCCGGATCTCGGTTCGTTCTGGGGGACCATCGTGTCGATGGCGACCATCGGGATCGGTTACGTCGTCCGGCCGCTCGCGGCCCTCGTCTTCGGGCACTTCGGAGACACGCTCGGGCGTAAGCGGATGCTGGTGGTGACGCTCGTGATGATGGGTGTGGCCACCTCGCTCATCGGCTGCCTGCCGACGTACGGGGCGATCGGCGTCGCGGCGCCGATCCTGCTGGTGCTGCTGCGGGCCGTCCAGGGTGCGTCGGCGGCAGGCGAGTCGGCGGGAGCCGCGTCCCTGGCGCTCGAACACGCACCCGCCCATCGCCGGGCGCTTGCGGCGAGCTGGGTGAACACCGGTGCCGCCGCGGGAATGCTGCTGGCGTCGCTGGTCGTCCTCGTGTTCTCCGGACTGCCCGAGGACGCCTTCCTCAGCTGGGGATGGCGTATCCCGTTCCTGCTCAGCATCTTCGTCGCACTCGCCGGGCTCGTCATCCGCCGGATGCTGCCCGAGAGCGAGGTGTTCGAGGAGGCCGTGTCGACCGGCGAACCGAAGGAGATGCCGGCGAAGGTGATCTTCCGCGACCACTGGCCGAGTGTGCTGCGGGTCGTGGGGTGTGGGCTGTTCGCGGTGGTCTCCACCATCTTCAGTGCCTTCGCCCTGTCGTGGGGCACCCACGAGGCAGGTGTGTCCCGGACCGTCATGGTCGGCGCGACCGTGCTCACCGCCGCACTCGCGCTCGTGGCCCAGCCCGCCGCGGGGATCCTCGCCGACCGGATCGGACGCAAGCCGATCTTCATCACCGGCAACCTCGTCTGCGCCGTCGCCATCTCCGGATTCTTCTGGGCGGTCAGCCAGCGTTCGACGGCGCTGATCCTGATCACGGCGTGCATCGTGATGGTGGCCGGCTACTCGCTCGTCAACGCCGTCGGTCCCGCGCTGTACGCCGAGATGTTCGAGACGCGCATCCGGTATTCGGGCATGGCGATCTCCGGGCAGCTGGCGCTGGTGGCCACCGGATTCGCCCCCACCATCGCCGCGGCTCTCGTCCGGCCCGGACCGAACGGCTGGATCCCGGTGGCCGTGTTCACCGCGTGCTGCTGCCTGGTCAGCGCGCTCACCACGCTCACGGTCCGGGAAACCTACCGGACCAGCACCACCGACCTCGGCAAATGACCGCACTCCCGTCGAAAGTGACCGAACCTGTGAAACACGATGTACTGATCGAGAACGACGTCGAGGCAACGATGCGGGACGGGGTGGTTCTGCGCTCGACCGTGTACCGCCCGAACGGATCCGGACGCTTCCCGGTTCTGCTCACCCGCACCCCGTACGGCCGCGACCTGTCCGTGAACTCGGGATACCTCAACCCCACCACCGTCGCGGCCGCCGCATTCGTCGTGATCATGCAGGACGTCCGCGGCAGGTTCGGCTCGGACGGCGAGTTCGTGCCGTCGGAGAACGAAGGTCCGGACGGTTACGACACGGTGCAGTGGGCCGCCGAACTGTCGTATTCGRCCGGCGCCGTGGGCATGTGGGGACGGTCCTACTTCGCCGAAACCCAGTGGCGTGCAGCCCAGGAGAAGCCGCCGGCCCTGCGCGGCATCGCCCCGGGCATCTCCGCTGGCGGCAATGCGCGGTCCGGTGGGCTCGTGCGCGGCGGCGCGGTGGAACTCGGTGCCCGGCTCGGGTGGGGGCACTATTCGGCCGGACCGGCCGAGATCGCGAAACTGTCCCGGACCGATCCCGCCCGCGCGGAACGCGAATGGGAGTCGTGGGCGCGGATCGATCGGGCGATGTCCGAGGACACGTTCCTCGACATCCTGCCCGTCCGCGACATGGCCGTGGACGCACCGGTGTTCTTCGCGTCGCCGATCGTCGAATCGCTGGGATTCCCGATCGATCACCCCACCCGCGACCTGTGGGACAGCGCGAGCGACCGGGCCGTCGACCTCCCCTCGCTGCACATCGGGGGGTGGTACGACATCTTCGTGAACAGCACCCTCGACCAGTACTTCGGCCAACTGGCGCACAGTGATTCCGGTGCGGCCCCCGCGCCGTACCTGATCGTGGGCCCGTGGAGTCACACCAACTTCTCCGGGCTCGGTGGCTCGGTCGTGTTCGGCAGTCCCGCGAACCAGGCGGTGCTCGACTCGGGTCAGGACCTGTCGTCGGTTCACGCGCAGTGGTACGCGTCGGTGCTCGGCGACGAGGAACCCGCCATGCCCCGCGTCCGGATCTTCGTGATGGGTGAGAACCGGTGGCGGAGGTACGACCGCTTCCCGGAACCCACGCGGACGGCCGAACTCTTCCTCGCTCCCGGCGGAACCCTCGTCGCGCAAGCGGAGGAAAGCGACGGGCGCGTCGACTACGACTACGACCCGGCGGATCCGGTGCCGACGGTCGGTGGGGCGACGATGATGCCGGGAACGTTCGCGCCCGGCGCACTGGAACAGAGCCGCGTCGAATCCCGCGACGACGTCCTCGTCTTCACCGGTGAGACACTCACCGAGCCGTTGACGGTGATCGGCCGGGTGTCCGCGACACTGTTCGCGTCGTCCAGCGCGGTCGACACCGATTTCGTCGTGCGACTGTGCCGGGTGACCGCGGACGGCACGTCGATCACACTCACCGACGGCATGGTGCGGGCCCGCTACCGCGACTCCTACCGAACCCCCGGGACGTACACGTCCACCGAACCGAGCCTGCTCGTGCCCGGGGAGGTGTACGAGTACGCGATCGACCTGTGGTCCACGGCCGTCACCTTCCAGCCGGGCGAGCGGATCCGGGTCCACGTGACGTCCAGCAACCATCCCCGTTGGGACCGCAACCTCAACACCGGCGAATCCGCCTACGAATCATCCGAATTCGTGGTCGCCCACCAGATCGTGCACACAGGGGAGCGCTACCCCAGCCGCGTGTCGCTGTCCGTGGTGCGCTGACGCGCCCGTGAGTACTTATTAACCGCGGGTGGTTGACAAGTACTCACAGGGGGCGAGGGTCGTACTGGATATAGCGGCGCACCTCGCGCGCCCGCTCCGCTCCGGCGAAGCGGGCGACGAGGTGCAATGCCATGTCGATACCCGCGGAGACACCGGCCGACGTGATCACGTCGCCGTCGTCGACGAATCGATCGTCCGGGCGCACGTCGATGGTCGGATCGATCTCCGCCAGCAACGCCAACGACGCCCAATGCGTCGTAGCCGGCCGGTCTTTCAGCAGGCCGGCTTTCGCGTAGACCAGGGAACCCGTGCACACGCTGGTCATCAACGGAACGACGGCGCGCTGCCGGCGCACCCAGTCGAGATGGGCGTCGTCGAGCAGTTGTGGCCGCGTGCCCTGACCGCCGGGATGGAGCAGCACGTCGAGGGGCGGCGCGTCGGCATGGGAATGATGAGAGCCCAGGACGAGGCCCTTGGCGCACTGCACACTCCCGCCCGACGCGGAGAGGCAGGACACGGTGTATCCGTCGTCCGGGTACATGCGCGTCCACGCGGACAGCACCTCCCACGGCCCGACGGCGTCCAACTCCTCGACGCCGTCGAACAACACGATCCCGATGTGCTTCATTCCATAATGCAAGCACGCTCGTGAGTACTTGTTAACCGCCCGCGGTTAAGAAGTACTCACAGGCTGCGAAGCGGCAAGCTTGCGCAGGTCGGGTTTGCGGATCTTGCCGGTGGCGGTGCGGGGGAGTGCCTCCGCGATCTGGATGGACGTGGGAATCTTGAACCCTGCGAGCTTTTCTCGCAGCCGGGCGCGCACCGTCTCCTCGTCGAGTGTCGTGCCGTCGTCGGCGACGACGAAGGCCATGCCGGTCTCACCCCACTTTTCGTGGGGGACGCCGATGACCGCCGCCTCCCGGATGCCGTCCAGTTTCAGGAGCGCCGCCTCGACCTCGGCGGGGTAGACGTTCTCGCCGCCCGAGATGTACATGTCCTTGTAGCGGTCGCAGATGAAGAGGAAGCCTTCGTCGTCGAAGTAGCCGGCGTCGCCGGTGTGCAGCCAGCCGTCGACGATGGTGCGGGCGGTCGCCTCGGGCTGATTCAGGTAGCCGAGCATCACGTTCGGGCCCTTGGCGACGATCTCGCCGATCTCGTGCGGTTCGGCGCTCGACCCGTCCGGGCGTACGACGTCGACGTCGGTGAAGAACGTCCGCTTGCCGGCGGAACCGATCTTGGTGCGCACGTCCGCACTCGACAGCATGGTCACCGACGGCGCGGTCTCCGTCAGGCCGTACGCCTGCGTGATCGCGACGTTCCGGTCCTGCCACGGGGAGATCAACGCTTCGGGTAGCGGAGCCCCGGCGACGCAGATGGCCCGCAGGCTGGACAGGTCGGCGTCCGCGAACCGGGGGTGGTGCCAGAGTTCCTGGATCATCGTGGGGACGGCGAAGAACGTGGTGATGCGTTCCTTCTCGATCGTGTCGAGGACGACGCCGGCATCGAACTTGCGCAGCAGCACCACGGTGCCGCCGTTGAGCAGTGTCGGCGTGACAGCGCCGCCGATCCCGCCGATGTGGAACAGCGGCGCCACCGACAGTGTGCGTTCCTTCGACGTCATGTCCTGGGCGAGAAGCTGGTTCAGTGCGTTCCACAGCATGTTGCCGTGGCTGAGCATGACGCCTTTCGGTGCGCCGGTGGTGCCCGACGAGTACATCAGTACGGACAGGTCGTCCAGGCCGACCTGTTCGTCGATGCGGGTGTCCGGCTGGCCGGCGCGCACGCCCTCGTACGTGTGGGTGGACCACGAGTCGCCCAGGCCGATCCAGGTGGTGACCGGGGTGTCCGACTGCGCCAGCTCCTGCGCGACGTCGGCCTGCTGATCGCCGAAGATCACTGTGGTGCAGCGTGAATCGCCGATCGCGTAGCGTGCTTCCTCCGCGGTGAGGCGTGCATTGAGCGGGAGATACGTGGCGCCGAGCAGCCCGGCAGCGAACATCACCTCGAGCGCCGCCGGGTCGTTGAACCCGAAGAAGCCGACGCAGTCACCCTTCTCGACGCCGAGAGCGCGCAGGCCGTGGGCGAGTCGGCGTGTCCGCAGTGCCATCTCCTCGTACGTGACGGCCTGACCGTCGAAGACGAGCGCCTCGTTCTTCGGCGTCATGGTGATGCGGCGCTCGAGCCACGAGCCGATGCCTTCGTTGTCCATGGTGACTCCTCGTTCTCTTCGAAACTACTCTCGAGCTTGTGGCGGGGTGGTGTGTCAGGCCGACGGGGTGTCGGCGGTCAGGTCGTTGTCCTTGCTCTCCTTCGTCGCGACGAGGAAGACGGCGCTGACCACGCACAGTGCGATGATGAACAGCCCGACCGGGAGGATCGATTTACCGGACGACGCGAACAGCGACGCCAGGATGACGGGGGTGAATCCCGCACCGATGAGGGTGGCCAGCTGATATCCGAGCGACGCACCGGTGTAGCGCGCCCGGGTGCCGAACTGCTCGGAGATGAACGCGGCCATCGGACCGTAGGTGGCCGAGTGGCAGATGGTGTAGCCGACGAAGGCGAGCGCGATGAACAGGAACTGTCCCGTGCTGAGCAGCAGGAAGAGGGGGTAGACGCTGAGGATCATCGCGCCGAGTCCCGCGAGCATGACCGGGCGGCGGCCGATCCGGTCGGACAGTCGCGCCGATCCGAGGACCAGGAAGATCGCGCAGAACTGGCAGAAGGAGAACGCCAGCAGCGCGTCGGACCGCGCGGCGCCGCTCGACACGGCGTACGTGATGGCGAACGTGGTGAACGCGGTTTGCATTCCGAAGCTCGCGATGCAGCTCATCGACGCCACGACGACCGCGCGGGGCCGCTTCAGGATGGTGACGATGGGCGGGGTGGTTTCCTTCTTCGCGGATTCCTTCAGCGCCGCCGTGAACAGCGGGCTCTCCGACACCTTGGACCGGATGAACAGGCCGAGGGCCAGCATGAACGCCGAGATCAGGAACGGGATACGCCAGCCCCAGGTCAGGAACTGCTCGTCGGGGAGGAGTGACACGGCCGCCAGCGCGAGCGTGCCGAGCAGTGCGCCGGTGGGGGCGCCCGCGTTGGTGAACGCCGCCGCGAAACCGCGCTTGCCGGATTCGGCGTGCTCGAGCGACATCAGCGCTGCGCCACCCCATTCGCCGCCGACGGCGAGTCCTTGGCAGACGCGGAGAAGGACGAGGATCACCGCGGCCCAGGAGCCGATCATTTCCGGTGGGGGAATGAGTCCGATCGCGAACGAGGCGATGCCCATGACGGTCATCGAAATCAGCAGCATGGCCTTGCGGCCGACGGTGTCCCCGAAGTGACCGAAGACGATTCCGCCCAGGGGGCGCGCGACATAGCCGGCGGCGAACGTTCCCATCGACGCGATGCTCGCGGCCAGGGGGGCCAGATCGGCGAAGAAGACCGGACCGAAGACGAGGGACGCTGCCGTGGCGTAGAGCAGGAAGTCGTAGAACTCGATGGTGCTGCCCAGGTAGCTCGACAGGATCACCCTGCGAACTTCCTTCTTGCGTTGGGTGGCCGACATGGTGCCGGCGGTGGCGGTGACCGTCATCGAAACTCCTTGGCCGAAGCGTGGGACAACAGAGCGGATCGCGTGTGTAGCGCGGATCACAATTAAACATTAATCATTGAACTTGTCAATGGAAGAGATCGCCAACGCTTCTGTGGTAACCGCACCCATCAGGCACGCGTGAGCGTGCGCCCGATGATTTCCTTCATGATCTCGGTGGTCCCGGCGTAGATCGACCCGCCGCGGCAGTCGAGATAGTCCTGGGCGACGTCGTACTCGCGCATGTATCCGTACCCTCCGTGGAGTTGGACCGCGCGCTGGACCACCCGTTGCTGCAGCTCGGTGACCCACCATTTGGCCATCGCCGCGGTCACCTCGTCGAGCGTGCCGTGGGCGGCGTCGAGGATGCAGCGGTCCGTGAAGCACTGCGCGATCTCGATCTCGGTGGCGAGCTCCGCGAGGTAGAAGCGGTTGGCCTGGAAGTCGGCCACCCGCCGGCCGAACGCCGTGCGGTCGCAGCTGTACGTCAGGGCCTGGTCGAACGTGCGTCGCATCGACGCCATGGACGTGACGGCCACGCTGAGGCGTTCCTGGGGCAGGTTGTGGCGCAAGTAGCCGAAGCCGTCGTTCAGCTCGCCCAGGACGTTCTCGCGGGGGACGCGGACGTCGTCGAACACCAACTCGGCGGTGTCCTGTGCGGTCAGGCCGACCTTGTGCAGCGGTCCGTTGCGGGTGAAGCCGGCCATCCCCTCTTCGACCACCAGCAGGCTCACGCCCTTCTTGCCCGCCACCGGATCCGTCTTGGCCACGACGATCACGAAGTCGGCGAGCATTCCGTTGCTGATGAAGATTTTGGTGCCGTTGAGGACCAGATCGTCGCCGTCGGGGAGGGCGGTCGTGGAGATCGCGGCCAGGTCGCTACCCGCGCCCGGCTCGGTCATGGCGATGGCGCCGATCTTCTCGCCGGTGCACAAGGGGGTCAGGAACCGATGCTTCTGCTCCTCGTTCGCCAGCGAGACGAGGTACGGCGTCACGAGGTCGTTGATGCCGGCCAGGCCCATCACCACGGCGGGGGCCCCGACGCGGCAGAGCTCCTCGATGGCGATGGCGTTGAAACGGAAGTCGTCGATTCCGCCGCCGGCGAATCGTTCCTCGACATTGATCCCGAGGAGCCCGAGCTTGCCGGCCTGACGGTAGAGGTCCCGGTCCACCTGTCCCGCCTCGGCCCAGTCGCGAAGATGCGGGGCCACGTCACGTTCGGCGAACCGGCGCACCGTTTCCCGGAACGCATCGTGATCGGCGTCGAAGATGGTCCGTTCCAGTGCAACCGAAGACATGCGAGGTTCCTTTCGACGGCACGCGTGCGGCGCACGCGTGCATACTCGAAAGGAACCTATCTATCAATCATTGATAATGTCAATGATTGATCATGTCCAACGGAAGGGCGCCGGCGTCAATACCAATACTTCCGCCCGCCGACCGCGCGGCCCGTCGTGCCCAGCAGTAGTAGCACGAGGCCGATGACGAGAAGGATGATTCCGATCGTCGTGAGGATGGAAATCCCCGCGACGAGGCCGATGACGAGCAGGATGATCCCGAGAACGATCACGGTCTTCCCTCTTTCGGTTGACGGTCTGGAGCTACTGACTCGGTTGCGGCACTTCACAATCGATCTTCGGGTTCACACCCGCATAGTTGAGTGGGCCGGCGATCACGGTGACCGCGATCGTTCCGGCGCTGGCGCAATCGGCCGTCGTGTCCTTGAAGTAACCGCGCTGCCACACGGCAACGGCGCCGATGATCAGCCAGATGATCACGATGAGCGTCACGAGCCGTCCGATACGCATTTCCGACCTCCCGTGTGGGCACCGGCGCCCGGCCGGTGCACGTGTCGTACTCGAACGCTATGTCGACGACGTGTCGGTCGGCTTCGCGTGTGCTCCGTGGGTATTCGTGGAGTCCGTGCCGCTGGGGCGACCGTTGGCAGGCCCTGCGCCCGTGGTGCGAGCGTCGGTGGCCCGAGTGTTCGTGGGCCCCGCTCCCGTGGTTCGAGCGTCGGTGGCCCTGGCGTCGTTCGTCGCCGTGTCCGTCTTCTTGACGTCGGGATCGAGCTCGTCGGCGCGCTGCCACTCGTGCTTCAGGTCATCACGCGACGTGGTCGCCGTATTCTGGTGCGTCTGCGCATCGACCTGCAGTCTCTTGGCCTCTGCCGCCTTGGCCTCGGCTTCTGCTTGAGCCCTTCTGGCGTTGGCTGCAGTTTCCTCCGCGATCGCCTCGCGCTTCTCGACGACGGACGTCTGCTCCTGCGCGTTTGCGCGGATGCTGTCGGCCTGCTGACGGTGGCGCTGGTTGCGCTTGCGCGATGCCGCAACGGCCAGCGCGATCAGGGCGAGAACGACGACGATCGCGACGATGATCCAGATGACAGTCATGGTGTCCATTGGCTACTCCCAGCGGTTGTGTTGTTAAGGTACCCCGCGCTGAAACCCGGCAAACAGACCGAGAGCCAATCGCAATCAACCGTCGTATTTCGACACCACATAGGGTGCGGGCATGGAGATCCGCTGGATGCGCGCGTTCCTCGCCGTAGCGGAGGTGTCGAACTACGGCCGGGCCGCCGAGTCGTTGCGCATAGCCCAGCCCGCGGTCAGCCAGCAGATCCAGCAGCTGGAGAGGCATCTCGGAGTGAAGCTGTTCGACCGCGGTACGAGACCGATTCGGCTGACCGCCGCGGGCGAGCAATTTCTCGAACCCTGCCGATCCGCGATGAAAGCCGTTGCCTGGGCCGAGCAGTCGGCGTCGGCGGGCAATCCCGCGGAGGAGGGCCGTGTGCGTGTCGGATTCAGCGGTGCCTACGGACAGTCGAAGCTGCCCCTGTTCGCTCGGACCGTGCGCAAGAGATATCCGAAGCTCGAGCTGGTTCTCGACGGGGCGAGACCGAGCGGGCTGATCCTCGACGACATCTATTCCGGCAAGCTCGATCTCGGTTTCGTCTCGGCGGCCCTGTCGCATCCCGAGATCCGGACGAGAGTGATCTCGGTCGAGCCTCTGGGGGCGCTGATCTACGCCGACCACCGATTGGCGAAACGCTCGGAGATCTCGCTGTCCGAACTGCGCGACGATCCGTTCGTCACCAACCCCGCGGCGTCGGGATCGACTCTGCGTCTGGACGTGCTGGCTGCATGCCACGACGCGGGGTTCACGCCGGAGATCGCGCAGGAAACGTCCGACGGAACGACGCTGACCGCGCTGGTGGCGGCGGGTGTGGGGGTCTCGCTCATTCCTGTCAGTTCCCATCGCACCGGAGCCGTCGACGCCGTCGTCGTGCCCACGGACGGCGGACGCCACCGAATCCGCGGTGCGCTGGCGTGGGCGGACAGGCCCCTGACACCGCTGCTCGAGACGGTCCTCGCCCTCGCGGCGGAGCTCATGCCGACGATCGACGGTGTCGATAAGTAGTTCTTATCGAAAGTATGCCAAGTTGATCTTGGACTGTGATGAAGGGGTTTGGCAGAGTCGTCGGCGCAGCGGTGGTGTGATCCGCGGCACGTCATCACCTCTACTCCGGTCCGAAAGGTCCTCCCATGAGCGTACGAGCTGGTTCTGCTGCGCACCCGGACGCGCAGCAGCCTGTCGGTACCCCGGCGAGTGTGCCCGCGCGTCAGCCGCGTAAGGCGGCCTTCGCGAGTTTCCTCGGCAGCTTCGTCGAGTACTACGACTTCTTCATCTACGGGTCGGCGGCCGCCCTGATCTTCCCGACGGTCTTCTTTCCGTCGGAGAGTCCGGCGACCGGCACGTTGGCGGCACTGGCGACATTCGGCGTCGGATACATCGCCCGCCCGATCGGGGCCGTGGCGCTCGGCCACTACGGCGACCGCATCGGACGCAAGCGTGTGCTCGTCTTCACGCTGGTCCTGATGGGTGTCTCGACGTTCCTCATCGGATGCCTGCCGGGGTTCGGGAGCATCGGGGTCGCGGCGCCGATCCTGCTGGTGGTCCTGCGGCTCATGCAGGGTGCGTCGGCGGCGGGCGAACAGAGTGGCGCCAATTCGCTGACCCTCGAGCATTCGCCGGAGGGTTCGAGGGCGTTCTACACCAGCTTCACGATGAGCGGCACCCAGGCGGGGCAGCTCATCGCGACCCTGGTGTTCATCCCCGTCGCCGCGCTGCCCGAGGGCATGCTGATGACGTGGGGGTGGCGAATCCCGTTCCTCGTCAGCGGAATCCTGACGATCGTCGCGCTGTTCGTCCGCCGGACGATGGAGGAGACACCGGTGTTCCGGGAGGCGGAACGCGACAACGAGCTGGTCGAGATCCCCGTCGTCGAACTGTTCAAGAATTATCGGCTGCAGATGCTCCGGGTGATCGCGTGCTCGCTCTTCGCCGTGTCGGGCACGATCATGACGGTCTTCGCGCTCGCCTACGGTACCGGTGAGGCCGGGCTCGAACGGCAGACCCTGCTGTGGGCGGGCGTCATCGCAAACATCATGCAGCTGTTCGCCATTCCACTCTGGGCGATGCTGGGAGACAGGATCGGCCGCCGGCCCGTGTATCTCGCCGGAATCGTCGGCGCCATCGCCGCGTTCTTCTTCTACTTCGAGGCGATGAGCATCGGTTCCGTTCCCCTGATCTTCGCGGTGTCGGCCTTGTTCGGTGCCGCCGCATCCGGTGTCAGCGGTGTCGGTCCGACCTTCTTCGCGGAAATGTTCGATACCCGAGTGCGGTTCTCCGGCATCGCCATCTCGACGCAGATCGGGTTCGCTTTCGCGGGCTTCGCCCCGAGCATCGGCTATGCGCTGCTCGGAACCGGCACGCACGGGTGGATACCGGTGGCGGCGTTCGGCTCCGTCTGCCTGCTGGTTGCCGGCCTCTCGGCGGTGACCGCCCCGGAGACGGGCAGCGTCGCGATCACCGACCTGGGCAAGAAGTAATCGATCCCCGAACCGCCTCGGTGCGGTTCCCCATCACGAGGAGAACTCATGACGCTCGACCCCGACATGGCAGTGCTGCTGGACAAGCTGAACGACTGGGACGCCGCCGCAGGTCCGCAGACGACGATCGAAGGCGCCCGCAAGCGCATCGAGGAGATGCGTGCCCTCTACTTCGAACCCGAACTGCTCGAGGTACGAGAAGTCGAGAACGTCACCGTCCCGGGTCCTGCCGGCGGCATCCCCGCCCGGATCTACCGGCCGGACACGGAGGAGTCGACTCTGCCGACCGTCCTGTACCTGCACGGCGGCGGCTGGGTGATGGGCGGCCTCGACTCGCACGAGTCACACGCTCGACGCGTCTGCGCCCGAACCGGCTCCGTCGTCGTCGCCGTCGACTACCGGCTGGCACCGGAACACCCGTTCCCGGCGGGCTACGACGACTGCCTGGCATCGCTCCACTGGATCCACGACACCATCGATCGGCTGGGCGGCGACGCGTCCCGAATTGCCGTCGCCGGAGACAGCGCGGGTGCAAATCTCGCGGCGTCGGTGGCCTTGGCGGCCCGCGACGCGGAACTTCCTCTGCGGGCACAACTGCTGCTGTACGTGCCGGTGCATCTCGCGAAGCGTTACCCGTCGATGGACGAACTCGCCGACGGGTATTTCCTCAGGATGCCGGCAAACGAGGACATGGGGGCCGGCTACCTCGACGACCGCAGACTGTCGTCGGACCCCCGCGTCTCGCCGATCGAGGGCGATCTGGCGGGGGTGGCACCCGCCATCGTGTGCGGGGCCGAATGCGATCCGCTCCGAGATCACGCCCCCGCGTACGCCGCTGCGCTGGAGGCCGCCGGTGTGCCGGTGCGACTCCGGATCTCGCCGGGCATGCTGCACGGGTACTGGAGCATGGGCGTCGTGCCACGCGCCAACGACCTCGCGAACCAGCTGTGCGAAGAACTCGCGGAGTTGCTCGCCCCGGAGTAGCTCGCCATTCCACTACCGTGAACCGCATGAACGAGTTGCTGGAACGTGACGGTGTGCGCGGACATCTCCACCGCCCCGCGGGTGACGCAGTGGCGGGGCTGGTTCTGACGCATGGAGCGGGAAGTGACTGCGACACAAAGCTGTTGCGTGCCATGACCGACGGGTTCGTGGAGCGGGGCGTCGTCGTCCTGCGGTTCGATCTGCCGTTCCGTCAGCGCCGCGCGTCGGGTCCGCCGCATCCGTCGAAGGCGGCGGAGGATCGGGACGGCGTCGCGGCCGCGGTGGCCGTGATGCGGGAGCTGGTGTCGGCGCCGGTGTGGGCAGGCGGGCACTCGTACGGCGGGCGGCAGGCGTCCATGCTCGCTTCGGAGCGACCGGGTCTCGTCGACGCCCTGTTGTTGCTGTCGTACCCGCTGCATCCACCGGCCAAGCCGGAGAAGCTCCGCACCGAGCACCTGCCCGGTCTCCGCACCCCAACCGTGGTGGTGCACGGTTCGAAGGACCCATTCGCGACCACCGGCGAAATGCGGTCGGCACTCGAACTGATCCCCGCACCGACGACGCTCGTCGAACTCGAGGGGGCCCGCCACGATCTGGCCCCGGACAAGTTCCCGGTGGTCGAACGCGCGGTCACGGCCATGCTCGACCTTCTGTAGGGCGGGCGAGGACGGCCGCGCGTCGTCGGTATGTTCGGTGAATGAGCAACGTGCAGACGAACGCGCCCCACTGGTTCACCACGGCGTTGGCGTCGCCGGTCGACACCGGCCGGGTCGACGTCGCCGGGGCGCAGGTCCACTACCGTGCGTGGGGGCCGTCGGGCTCACCGGGAATCGTGCTCGTGCACGGCGGCGCCGCCCACAGCCGGTGGTGGGACCATGTGGCACCCATGCTGGCCACGGGCCGTCGCGTCGTCGCACTCGACCTGACCGGGCACGGTGACAGCGACCGGCGCGCGGAGTACGGCCTGGAGCAGTGGGCGGAGGAAGCCCTGGCGGTGGCGAAGCCGGCGGGCATCTCGGGGGCGCCGGTGTTCGTCGGGCACAGCATGGGCGGCATGGTGTCCTACGTGGCAGCGCAGCTGTTCGGCGAGGATCTGGCCGGTGTCCAGCTGATCGATTCGCCCGTCCTCGCCCGCACACCGGAGGAGGAGGAAGCGCGCAAGCAGCGTGCCTTCGGTCCGAAGAAGGTCTACCCGTCCAGGGCCGAGGCGCTCGAGCGGTTCCGGTTCGTCCCGCCGCAGGACACCGCGGTGCCCGCGGTCCTGCGTCACGTCGCCGAGAACTCGATGGAGGAGGTGGACGGCGGCTGGTCGTGGAAGTTCGATTCCACGTTCTTCGCGCGCCACGGCAGCAACCACCTCGGTGGATCCGACCCACGCTGCCGCATCGCGTACTTCCGCGCCGAGAACGGCATCGTCACCGACGCCATGATGGACGACATGCGCCGTCGATTCGGGCCCACCGCGGTGGTCGTGGAAATCCCCGACGCCGGACATCACGTGATGATCGACCAGCCGCTCGCGCTCGTCGTGGGCATCCGGACGGTGCTCGCGTCGTGGGACGTCGAAGATTCCGTGGCCGGGATGCCGGGCTGACTCAGTCGCCGGACCGGACGGCGGCGACGAACTGCTCGATCAGCGCCGCATCCTTCACTCCACGCGAGGATTCGACACCGCTCGACACGTCGACGCCCCACGCGCCGGTCGCGTCGACGGCGGCCCGCACGTTGCCGGGATGAAGTCCGCCGGCGAGGATCCACTCGCCGTCGGGCCGGCTCTGGTTCGCCCAGTCCCAGGGCACGCCCGCCCCGGCGGTCGCCCCGTCGACGAGGATGCGGTCGGCGCCGAAATCGCCCGACGTGTCACCGGCGACCACGGCACGGATCACGCCGAGCCCCGCCTCCCGCAACCGGGCGACGTCGTCGGCGGACTTCAGGTCGTGCACCTGGACGGTCCCGAGACCCGCCGCGGCGGCGACCTCGATCACCTCCGACACGGGACTCCCCTTGAACACACCCACCGCGACGGTGTGACCGGTGACCCGGCGGACCAGCGGCGCGGCGTCCTCGGGGGAGATCCGGCGGACGCTGTCGGCGAACACGAAACCCACGGCGTCGACGCCGAGGCGCACGGCCAGGTCGACGGAGGCCTCGTCTCGCAGACCGCACACCTTGATGAATGTCACTCCGGCAATTTTACCGGTCGCTCCGAGTCGCCGACGCAGTGCGGGTTCGCGCTCTAGGCTTCGTGACGTGGAATGGCTCAGCGACCTCAGCGTGATCTCAGGGCCTCTGCCCTGGATCCTCACGGTGATCGGTGCGCTCGGCGGCGTGTGGCTGCTCGCCGCCCGCGCACCCTGGTACCCCAGGAAAGCGATTCCGATCTGCCTGGCCGTGTCGGTGGTGGTCACCGTCGTCCTCTACGCGATGGTCGAGAAGGTGCTCCGGCCGTTCCCCGACCCCATCGAGATCTCCATCTACGTGTGGATCGGTCTGGGGCTCTTCGCGATCGTCCTGCTCGTGCCGAGGATCCGCGCCGGCCGGACGGTGAAAGCCGCCGTCGTCTCGGTCCTCGCGGTTCTCGCCGTGATTCTCGCGTCCGCGACGCAGATCAACCTGGTGTTCGACGCCTACCCCACGGTGGGCACGGCCTTCGGGGCGGAGCCGTTCGACCGGGTTCAGATGAACGACCTCGGCAGCGCCGCCGAGAACGTGGTGACGGGAACACCTCTCGACGCGTCGTGGACCGCCCCGCCCGGAATGCCGAGCGAGGGACGGGTCCTGACGGCGACCGTTCCCGGGACGGCGTCGGGGTTCGCCGCCCGCGACGCCGAGATCTACTTCCCGCCGGCCTACTTCGCCAACCCACGCCCCCTGTTGCCGGTGCTCGTGATGCTGGCCGGTCAGCCCGGTTCGCCGGAGGACTGGTTCGCCGGCGGCAAGCTCGCCACCACGATGAACGAGTTCGCCGCGAAGCACGGGGGACTGGCCCCGATCGTGGTGGTGGCGGACGGCACCGGCTCGCAGATCGCGAACCCCCTGTGTGTCGATTCGAAGCTGGGCAACGTGGCCACGTATCTGGCGAAGGACGTTCCGTCCTGGGTGAAGTCGAACCTGCAGGTGAACCCGGACCACAAGGCGTGGGCCATCGGCGGCCTCTCCTACGGCGGCACCTGTTCGCTGCAGATGGCCACCAACTATCCCGACGTGTACCCGACGTTCCTCGACATCTCGGGTCAGGAAGAACCCACACTCGGCGACCACCAGCGCACCCTCGACGAGGCGTTCGGCGGTGACGAGGCCGCGTTCAAGAAGGTCAACCCGCTCGATCTGATGGCGTCGAACAAGTACCCGGACTCGGCAGGGGTCTTCGTGGTCGGCTCCGACGACGACGCCTACAAACCGGGCGCGCAGAAGGTGTATCAGGCAGCGAAGGCCGCGGGTATGGACGTGCAGTACGCGGAGGTCCCCGGCGGGCACAGCTTCGCGGTGTGGTCGGCGGGGCTGGAGAAGGAACTGCCGTGGCTGGCACAGCGGTTGGGGCTGATCGGCTCGTAGGCACTCGTCACGGCGGAGAGGGATGAGATGACGGCGGCAGCGCACATACTGCGAGTGGGTTCGGCGTTGCCCGACCCGCCGTTCGAATTCCGGGACGGCGGGGCTCCTGCGGGTTTCGATGTCGAGTTCACGCGGGCCGTCGCGCAGGTGCTCGGCCTCGAATGGTCGCTCGTCCCGTACCGGGGCACCGACTTCAACGGCATCTTCGATGCGCTGGCGGACGGTGAATTCGACTGCATCGCCTCGGGAACCACCGTGACACCGCAGCGGAGGGCGCGCGCAGATTTCTGCGCTCCGTACCTCGTGTCGGGTCAGTCCCTCGCCGTCGACACGTCGCGGCATCCGGGAGTGCGCGGGGTGGACGACCTGGGCGGTCTGACCGTCGGTGTCCAGCACGGCAACACGAGTCAGCCGATCGTGGAGAGACTGGTTGCGGAGGGTCGCGCGGGCGCGATCAGGGTGTACGCCTACGACCGGATCGGGCAGGCCCTCGACGACCTGTCCTCGGGCGGGTGCGACGCCGTCATGAAACTCGCGCCTGTCCTCACCTGGCTCGTCCGGGATCGCCCGCACGTGGAGGTGGTCGAACGGGGAATCTCCCGCGAGGAGATCGCCGTCGCCGTCCGCACGGGCGATCACGCGCTGCGCGAACGCATCGAGTCGGCGCAGCGCACCCTGGCCGCGGACGGCACCCTCGACCGGCTGAGGTCGACGTGGCTCGGGGTCGGTGAAACGGACGGCCGCTAGTGCTGACCGGCACACCTGTCCAAGAATAGGAACGTGTTCTATATTTGCGGCAACCCTTTCTCTCAGTGACTGGAGTGCCCGGCATGTATGAGTGGTCAGATACCGACCTGATGTTCCGCGACGCGATCCGCGGTTTCATCGACAAGGAGATTCGACCGCACGTCGACAAGTTGGAGACCGGTGAGCTGCCTCCGTTCGACATCATCCGCAAACTCTTCGCCACCTTCGGTCTGGACGAGATGGCCCGTGACGCGCTGACGAAGTCGTTGGACCGCGAACGCAGTGGGGCCGTGTCCGGCGCGAAGGAAGAGAAGTCCGGCGGCCTCGGCGGTGCGGGCAGCATGGGCGTCATCATGAACGCCGAGTTGGCCGGCGTCAGCCTCGGGCTCGTCGCCTCGCTCGGGGTGAGCCTCGGGCTGGCGGCGGGCACCATCCGCAGTCGCGGGACGCTGGCGCAGAAGGAGCGCTGGCTACCCGGACTGGTCACGTTCGAGAAGGTCGGAGCCTGGGCCATTACCGAGCCCGACTCCGGCTCGGACGCGTTCGGCGGCATGAAGTCGTACGTGCGCCGCGACGGCGACGACTACATCCTCAACGGGCAGAAGACGTTCATCACCAACGGCCCGTACGCCGACGTCATCATCGTCTACGCGAAGCTCGACGAGGGAGACTCGTCCGTCGACCGCCGCGACCGGAAGGTTCTCGCCTTCGTCCTCGACGCGGGCATGGAGGGGCTCACCCAGGGTGCGCCGTTCAAGAAGATGGGCATGAACTCCTCACCCACCGGAGAACTGTTCTTCGACAACGTGCGCCTCACCCGCGACCGTCTGCTCGGCGAGACGGAGGGCGGCGGCAAGTCCGACGGCAAGTCCAGCGCGAAGGAGAGCTTCGCGGCCGAACGGATCGGCATCGCGTCGCTGTCACTGGGCATCATCAACGAGTGTCACCGGCTGTGCGTCGACTACGCCAAGTCCCGCAAGCTGTGGGGTAAGGAGATCGCCCAGTTCCAGCTCATCCAGCTCAAGCTCGCGGAGATGGAAATTGCCCGCATCAACGTGCAGAACATGGTCTTCAACGCCATCGAGCGCACCGCGGCGGGGGATCAGGTGAGCCTCGCGGAGGCGTCGGCGATGAAGCTCTACTCCTCGCGGGCGGCCACAGAGGTGGCGATGGAGGCGGTGCAGTTGTTCGGCGGCAACGGGTACATGGCCGAGTACCGGGTGGAGCAACTCGCGCGCGATGCGAAGTCGCTGATGATCTACGCAGGCAGCAACGAGATCCAGGTGACGCACATCGCGAAGGGTCTGCTGGCGATGTGAGGTGTGGCCCTCGGGAACAAATGTCGTACGGCGTACGTTAGTGGGGTGTCGTCAACGAAAGGACACCACCGTGAAGGTCACCGCGAGCGCACTGTCGCTGAACGTCGCAGACCCCAGTGCGTCGGCCGAGTTCGCCAAGTCCCACCTGGGCTTCGTCGAGGAGATGGCAGCCGAGGGCTTCGTGTCACTGAAGCGTGCGGACGTGGGCTTCAATCTGGTCTTCCTGGAGACCGGACTGGAAACCTTCAAGCCCGCGCGGATCGCCGGTGACGCCGGCCAGGGGTTGCTGATCGCGCTCGTCGTCGACGGTATCGACGCCGAATACGAGCGACTGCAGGCGGAGGGTGTCCCGATCGTGACGCCCATCGAAACCGAGCCCTGGGGCGAACGCTACTTCCAGATGAGCGACCCCAACGGGGTGATCATCCAACTGGTCGAATGGATGTAGCGGTCACACCGAAGCGAGGAACGGCTCGACGGCCGCGAGCACCTCGGTGCTCGCGGCCACCGCCGTCGAGTGGTCGAAACCGGGCAGGATCGTCAGCGACGCACCGGGAATCAGTGCCGCCACCCGCTGGGTGTCGCCGATCCTCTCGGCGTCGTTCGAACCGACGAACAACAGGGTGGGGACGGCGATCCCGCGCAGGACGTCGTCGTCCACGCCCGGCTCCACACCGGAACGCCGCATGTACGCGGCGAGCGCCTTCGCGTCGTTCGCCGTGAACGCCGCCCGGGTGCCGGCGTCGATCGGCCACGCGCGCAGGGCATTCCACTGCCCCAGGAACGCATCCATGCCGTCCCGCTCGAGGACGTCGATGCAGCCCGGGAAAAACAGGCGGTCGAACGCGCCGGCCTGCGGTCGGCTGCTGCCACCGCCGACGATCAGGCTCTCCAGCCGTTCGGGCGCCCCGACCGCCAAGGCCAGCGCGACCCGGCCGCCGAGCGAATACCCCAGCACGTGCGCGCTCGGAAGATCCAGGTGGTCGAGGACCGCCAGAACGTCGCCGCTGACCAGCTCCATGGCGTACGCGCTCTCGTCGTGCGGCTTGTCGCTGCGCCCGTGGCCCCGCAGATCGACCAGGATCAGCCGGTACCGGTCACGCAGCGCGGCGACGTAACCGAATCCCCGCCAGATCGCGTGGGAGAGCGCCGTGCCGTGAAGGAGAACGAGCGGCTCACCGTCGCCGACGGTCTTGTACGCGATCCGGACACCGTCGACGGGATTGGTAGCGTGCTCCACCCGCCCAGTCTGCATCACTCAGAAGTCGCGGCCCTCCGACACCCACTGCAGATCCTCCGAACGCGCACCCTCCACGTGCTCCCCGGCCGAGTTCAGCACCGCCAGCTGCGCCGCATCGAGTTCGATACCGAGAGCACCGGCGTTCTCCGTCACCCGTTCCGCACTGCGGGTTCCGGGGATGGGCACGACCGGAAGTCCGAACGCGCGGCCTTGCGCGTAGAGCCACGCCAGCGCAACCTGTGCGGGCGTGGCACCCAGGTCGCCTGCGACCGAATTCACCGCGTCCACCACGCCGAAGTTCCGCTGCAGCGTGCCCGCCGCGAACCGGGGGAGAGTCCGGCGGAAGTCGTTGGGCGCCAAGGTATCGACGCCGGTGACGGTCCCGGTGAGGAACCCCCGGCCGAGCGGCGAGTAGGGGACGAACCCGACACCCAGTGCAGCCGTTGCCGGCACGATCCGCGCCTCGACGTCGCGGCTCCAGATGCTCCATTCCGACTGGACTGCCGTGATGGGATGCACCGCGTGCGCTGACGCCAGCTCCCCGGCCGTCACCTCCGACAGTCCGAGGTGTCGCACCTTGCCCGCCGCCACCAATTCGGCCATCGCACCGACGGTGTCCTCGATCGGAACCGACGGGTCGGGGCGGTGCAGGTAGTAGAGGTCGATCGTGTCGGTGCCGAGTCGGCGCAGGCTGGCGTCCACCGCCTCGTGGACGTAGGCGCGGTCGCCGCGGGTCGAGGCGCCGCCCTCGCTCCGCTTCCTCGGATCCCCCACAATCCCGAACTTGGTTGCCAGCGTGACTTCCTCGCGCCGGTCCCTCAGTAACTGCGCGATCAACCGCTCGTTGTCGCCGGCCCCGTACACGTCGGCGGTGTCGAGGAAACTCACTCCGAGATCCACCGCGTGATGCAGCGTCGCGAGCGCCTTCCCCGGTTCCACCCCGCCGTAGACGGGTGTGAGAGCCATTCCTCCGAAACCCATGTCGGAGACGGTGAGCGCGTCACCCAGGGTTGTCGTACCGATGTCGGTCATACTTCTCCTCGTCGTTGTCGGGCAGGGTCTTCGTCGGTCCCTGCGATGAGGGCCCGGTAGTGATCGACCTTGGTGTCGAGTGCCGCCAGGGCGTCGTCGAGCCTCGCCTGCTGGGCGAGGATGCGTTCGCGATGCGCGAGCAGCAGCGCCAACCGCCGCTCGTGGGTCTCGGCGTCCCCAGCCAGCAGCACCGCGAAACGCTGCATGTCACTGGTCGGCATGCCCGTCGTCCGCAGCTTCACCAGCAGTTCGATCAGCCGCACGTCCCGCTCGCTGTAACGGCGGCGACGGTCCGAACCCCGCGCGATCGTCGGGATCATCCCCTCGCGCTCGTACCAGCGCAGGGTGTCCTGCGTGAGGCCCGTGATCGCCGCGACCTCCGAGATACTCGCGAACGTTCCGGTCGACTGCTCCAACTGGGTGGCCATGACTGAACCGTACGACTTGGAGTGCACTCCAGCGCAAGAGCCGGGCGACTCCGTACCCTTGCTACGTCACAGAGGGGGTCGCAGCTGACCTGCATCCCTTTCGAGTGCTGCGCCGACCTGGAGGAGGAGGTCGTCGCGGTGGTGTGAGGCGATGAGTTGGACCGCGCAGGGCAGCCCGTCGGCGCTCAGGCCCATGGGGATGCTGATGGCCGGATTGCCGGTGTCGTTGAATACCGAGGTGTAGGTGATGGGTATCGTCCGGTCGCGCAGCGCCGCGCTCATGTCCGGTCCTTCGGCGGGCCAGGCGGTGGTGGGTGTGGTGGGCGTGAGCAGCAGGTCGTACGGCTCGAACAGGTCGGCCGCCCACACATCGAGCCGGCTGCGGTATTCCCAGTAGCGGGCGAGGTCGTCGAGGGTGGTGGCGCGACCGCGGTCGAGAATCGCCGCGAACCATGGTTCGAAATCTTCTGGACGTGAGTCGAACTCGTCCCGTACCGCAGTGAACCTGATGTACGCGAGGATCTGCTGGCGCAGTTGGAGCGATGCGGGGAACGTTTCCGCGCCGGGGAGTGCAGTGTTGTCGTCCATGACTTGGTGACCGAGTGAGCGCAGCGACTGGGTGGCACGCTCGACCGCGTGCAGGATGTCCGGGTGCGGATTCGCGACGCCGAAGGTCCGGTTGACGCCGACCCGCAGCCGCGGCGACGGCCGATCCAGTGCACCGCGGTAAGAGTATCCAGGATCCGGCAGCGAGAACGTGTCTGCGGGATGGTATCCGGCGACGATGTCGAGGTGCAGTGCGGTGTCACGAACGCTGCGACCCATCGGGGTCGGGCAACTGTGATGGGTCCAGGCAGGTGATGCTGCGGGAATGCGGCCACGGGTGGGTTTGAGGCCGACGATTCCGCACAGAGCTGCGGGGATTCGGGTGGATCCGCCGCCGTCGCCCGCGGTGGCGAGCGGTGCGAGGCCGGCGGCGACCGCGGCGGCCGATCCACCGCTCGAACCGCCGGCCGAGGCCATCGGGTTCCACGGGTTTCGGGTGGTGCCGAAGGCGTCGTTGTCGGTGTGGATGGCGGCGCCCATCGGGGGCGCGTTCGTCTTCCCGATCACGATGGCTCCCGCACGACGAAGGCGGGCGACGTGGATACTGTCCGCGACGGCGTCCGGCCCGAGGCAGAACGCCTTTGTCCCTCTGCTGGTAGGGAATCCGCGCGCGTTCTCGAGGTCTTTGACCACGACCGGTATTCCGGTGAGTGGTCCGACCGTGATTCCGCGGGCGATGTTTCCGGTTGCGGTGGCGGCTTCTGCCCGTGATCGATCGGCGTCGAGGGAGACGACCGCATTGATGTCCGGGTTGTGCTTGTCGATCCGGTCGAGAAAGTGCTCGACCAGTTCGGTCGGGGAGAGGGCCTTGGCATGGATCATGGCGGCGAGATCGCTGACCGCGGTGAAGGCGAAGTCGGACATGCTGATTGTGGCTCCTGCTGTCGAATGTCGGGTCAGTTCGGACTGGATGCGGCGAGTCGGTGGGCGTCCCGCGGGGGATCGACGGTGACGATCGCGACGAGGCCGCCGATCACCATCACCACGGCGGCGGTGAGGAAGGCGTTCTGGTACCCGGCGTGCACGGAGTCCGACCAGCCGATGATCTTGCCCGTCAGAAACGGCGCAATGACCCCGGGCAAGGTGCTCACGGCAAGAGTGATTCCGAAAATTGCGCCGCGCTGATGGGCGGGCATGATTTCTGCCATGGTCAGATAACCGAGGGGGTAGGCCAGCGTGGGTGCACCGAAGGCGATGACCGCCAAAGCAATACACAGGGGCGTGGAATCGACGAACGGGAACGCCAGCATGCAGATGCCGGCGACGGTCACCGCAGTGCCCTGCACGACTCCTCGCATCCATCTACTCGACACACCGCGGCGGATCATCACCCCGGTCAGCGGGACGACGGTGAGCACCAGGACGAGCGACAGCGCCGCCTTGCCGCTGATGACCGACGCCGCACCGCCGGGTGTCATGTCGACCTGAGACTCCAGGTAGGCCGGCACCCACGCCACGGCAATGGCCATGGACCAGTACGCCCCGAAACTGCACGCCAGTCCGCCGAGCACCGTCCCGTTTCCCAGTAGCGTGCGGTACGGCAGTCGCGGGCGGGTCGGGTCACCGTCCGCAGACGCTGCCGGGTCGGCGGTGAACGGTCCGTCCTGGCCGAACCGCAACCACAGAACCGACCACACCATGGCGACGACGCTCAGCGCGATGAATGCGGCGCGCCAACCGTAGTTGGTGATGATGAAGGCCAGGACTGGTGCCGCGAGTAGGAGTCCGATCGAGCCGCCGGCGATTTGCAATGCCGTAGGCAGTGCGCGTTTCCCCTCGGGGAACCACTTGTACAGGGCGTGCATGGACATCGGTGACGCGGGTCCCTCGGCGGCGCCGAGCAGCATGCGGCTGACGACCAGCGTCGGCACTGCCGCCACGAGGAGTACCGGAATCGGTGCGAGTGCCCAGCCCACCGCGAGGGAGAACAGGATCATGCGGCTCGACATCCGAGTGGAGATCAACCCCACCAGGAGTCCGGTGAGGTTGAACAACAGGTAGAAAGCGCTGGCAACCAGGCCATAGGTGCTCTCGCTCATGTTCAACTCGTCCATGAGGGGTATCGCCGCGAATCCGAGCACTGCCTTGTCGGCGAAGTTGATCAGCATGAACACGACGATCAGGCCGAGAACGGTCCAGGAGCGCCGTCGGTCGAATACAGGTTCATCCGGCTGTCTGGGAGTGGGCGGGTGCGGTGTCTTCGTTGTGGCCGCGGAAGTCCGTTGGATCCCGGTGTCGGTCATGGCAGTGTCCTCGAAGTCGTGGGATGCGGTGCGCCGGTCACGTTCAGATGACGCCGTCGGTGCGTAAGCGGGCGAGGTCGTCGCCGGACAGGCCCAGCATCTCGGTGAGGACCGCGTCGGTATGCTCCCCCAGATCGGGGCCGAGGGTGCGGATCCGGCCGGGAGTGCCCGTCATGCGCGGCAGCGGTGCGGCCATCGGCAACACGCCGTGCTGCTCGTCGTCGACGGTGACGACGGTGCCGCGTTCGCTGTAGTGCGGGTCGGCGGCGATGTCGGCGATGTTCATGATCGGAGCGGCCGGAATAGCTGCGTCGTTGAGGAGTTTGACAGCGTGGTCGGCGGTCTGGTCGGCCACCCAGTCGGTGATGATCGAATACAGCGCATCCTGGTGGACGACGCGGTCGGTGCGGGTGGCGAAGCGAGGATCGGTGGCGAGGTCCGGTCGCTCGAGGACCGCGGCGAGCTTGCGGAACAGCGGGTCGGTGCCGGCGTGCAACGAGATCCGCCGTTCGTCGGCGGTGTCGAAGTCGCTCGCCGGCACGATGCCCAGATTCTTGTTGCCCAACCTCTCGCGGATCTGACCGGCGGCCCCGTAGGCGAGCAGTGCGTTCTCGCTGGCCCGGAAGCCGGCCTCGTAGAGCCCGAGATCGATGATCTGCCCGGTACCTCCGCGATGGTCGCGGTGGTAGAGCGCGGTGACGGTGGCGAACGCTGCGAGATACGCCGACATGTAGTCGACCACCGAGTATCCCGAACGCACCGGATCCCGATCCGGCTCACCGCTCACATAGGTCAGGCCCGCGAAGGCACTCGAGATCCGATCGAACGCACCGCGGTCGCGGTAGGGCCCGGTCAGGCCGTACCCGGTGATGAACACCAGAACGGCTCGAGGGTTGAGTTGCTGCAGTGTCTCCGGTCCGAGTCCCCACTTCTCCAGAGTCGGTGGCCGATAGTTCGACACCACCACGTCGAACTGCGGGATCAGCTGCCGGACCAGGTCCCGGCCGCATTCGGTGCGCAGGTCGATCGTCACCGATTTCTTGTTGCGCCCCTCCTGGACCCATTGGAGTGAACGGTGACGACCGTCCTCGCTGCCGAGCCCGGCCCGCGTGAAATCCCCGGTGCCCGGCTCCTCGACCTTGACCACCTCGGCACCGAAGTCGCCCAGGAAGGTCGCGGTGACCGGCGCGGCCAGCACCGTGGACAAATCCAGAACCCGAATGCCTTCCAACGGCAACTGAGTGTCCGTCATACCCGCCCCACCTTCTAACGAAGTGTTATTAACGTTTGGTAGTAACGGACTGTATATTGTGAGTGAGGTCACCACAAGGTGCCGAGGAGAAATCGGAGGACGGTCGATGACCGAGGCGGGTGCAACGCAGAAGAAGCCGCGTAGGCGGCGTGGAAGCCGCGAAGACACCGAGAACGAATTACTCGACGCCACACTGCGATTACTCGAACGCGACGGTGTACTCGCCGGCATCACGCTGCGGGAGGTCGCGCAGGAGGCCGGTGTCAATCACGGGCAGATCTACCAGTATTTCGGCAGCAGACAGATGCTGCTGCGGGCTGCGATCAGCCGCCTGGTCGACCAGAACCGCCTCGACCCCGACGAGCATTGGAGCCTTCCGTTCAGTGACCGCCGGCGGGTGATGTGGCAGCGAGCCCGACAGCATCCCGATTTCGTCAAACTCGAGGCATTGCTCGCCCTCGACGGCGACCCCGACTTCACCCTCTTCCCGCTACTCGACCGGACCCGTGCCGCGCTCGACCGAGACGAGGACACCGGGGCGCTGCCACAGGGCGCCGACGGAGAAGTCATGCACGCCTTGACCGCCGCCACCTATCTCGGATACGGCATATTCCGCGACACCATCGCCAGGGACCTGGGCATCTCGCTCGACGAACTCGACGAACGCGCCGGAGCCGTATTCGACCAGATCCTCGACGGACTGCAGAACGCTGACACCCCAGCACGCACCTCCGACCGTGCAACCACACCTCGCGCGGGCAAGTAGGCGACGCCCGTCGCCGCGGCGCCATGTCCAACCGGAAGAATTGGAGGGCGTCCATGCCTGACCACCCCGAACCCGACTACCGCTTCACCCTCGCGAACGAGCGCACCTTTCTCGCCTGGATCCGCACCTCACTGGCACTGATTGCGGGGGCGGTGGCCGTCACCCATCTCGCACCGACATTCGGCAACTCGTCTACCGGCACTGCCCTCGCGATCGGCTCCACCCTGCTCGCCGTCACCATTATCATCGGCAGTTACTTCCACTGGCGCTCAGTCCAACTCGCCATGCGTCGAGGGCTGCCATTGCCCACGTCCCCGCTGATGCGGATCCTGGTCTGCGGCACCACCGGCCTCGCGGTCCTCACGATGACCACCCCGCTCCTCGGATGACCGATCCGACCGAACGCGATCAGGGTCTGCAACCCGAGAGAACCGCATTGTCGTGGCGCCGGACTGCCCTGTCGTCGGCCACGGTGGCCGGCATCCTCACCCACGCTGCAATACGGACGCAGCACACCGCCGCGATCGTTCCCGCTGCCGCAGCATTGATGACCATGAGCACCATCGTCGTCGTCGCGGGGCTGCGCGGCCGTGCTCTACGTCGGCACACTGCGCGTCTCCCCGACAAGGTCCCCGCCCTGACAAGCCTGGCGGTGCTCACTACCGCACTCGCAGAACTAGTGACGCTCGACCTCCCCCCCATGACACCAACCGATCCGGCGAATGAGGTTGAGTGATCGGGCAAGTCACCCGCGTACCTCACACTCCGGGACGATGCTCTCGCGTGTAGTCCCACGGTCGCAGCTGTTCGACGGCCTTGCCGACCCGGAAGACGGTGGCGTCGTCGTAGGTGTGCCCGACGATCTGCACCCCGGTGGGGACGCCGGATGACGCGTGACCGCTGGGGACGGCCAGGACCGGACACCGGTTGTTGATGTTGAACGGGAGGGTGAGCAACGCCTCCGCGGCGTGATCGAGCCGCTGATCGTCGACGACGATCCCGTCGAGCATGTCGTCCCCCGCGGGGTAGGCCGATACGCCGGACGTCGGGCACAGCAGGGCATCGAACCCGGACATCGCCTCGGCGAGCTGTCGGTGCATCCGGGTCTCGATTCGCAAACCGTCGACGAAGGTGGCCCCCGTGCGCGCGCTCGCGGTTTGGGTCGCGAACGCGCGGGTGTAGGGGGCGAGAAGATCCTCGTTCCCGGCCGCGATCTGCGCCACGATCGCACCCATGATCGTGCCGAAATGTGTTGTCACTGCCAGTCGGATCTCCTCGGCGGTCCACGGCAGCTCGATCTCCTCGACGATCGCCCCGGCGGTCTCGAGCGCACGTGCCACCGCGCGCGTGTTGGCCTCGATCTCCGGTTCCACCACGAAGCAGCCCAGCCGGATACTCAACGCCACGCGCATGCCCTCCACCGAGGGGTACTCGGTGGGCAGCGTGATCGCAGGACGTAGTGAGGTGTGGTCGCGGACGTCCGGCCCGATGAGCGTGTTCGCCAACAGGATCGTGTCGTCGACGGTGCGTGCCATGGGACCGTCGCCGCGATAGAAGTCCATGCTCATCGGAGGCACCCCGGGGATTCGCCCGTACGGGGCCTTGTATCCGACGGTCCCGGTGAACGCCGCCGGGCCCCGGGTCGAGCCGCCGATGTCCGACGCGGTCGCCAGCGGGGTGGTTCCGGCGGCCAGCGCCGCCGCGGAGCCGCCGGAGGATCCGCCCGGGCTGTAGGCGAGGTTCCAGGGGTTGCGGGTCACGCCCCACATCGGGGTGTGGGTGAACCCGGCGACGCTGAATTCGGGGGTGGTGGTGCGGGCGTGGATGATGCCGCCTGCGGCGTGGATTCGCTCGATCACCGGAGCGCTCTCGGCCGCGACAACGTCCTTGTTCACCAGCGAGCCCTCGGTGAGGGATCGCCCGGCGATAGCGTGCTTTTCCTTGGCGGCCACCGGAATGCCCTCCAGCGGACGCGGCGCCGGGCCGCGTCCGAGATAGCGCTGCTCGGCTTCCTCGGCCTGTACGAGTGCCTCGTCGAAGAGTTGCTCGCAGAACGCGTTCACGTGGGGTTCGACCTGCTCGGCACGGTCGATGAGGGCGTGCATCAGCTCTACCGGGGACAGTTCGCGCGAGTCGAACAGTGCTCGCGCTGCGGTGGCGCTGAGGTACGGGAGATCGGTGGTCATATGTTCCTCGTCTTTCGTGAACCCGATGGGTTGTCGAAGCTGTTGTGGCGCAGTGCTAACGGGACGCAGCGTGCGATGAGCGCTCCGTGGCGAGCGCGTGCGTCGCCGCCGCGTGCATTGCTGCGGTCGCGGCGGGCAGCACGGATGCCGGGTCGGGCGCGAACCGTGGTGAGTGGTTCGGTGGGATTCCGGCCGGCGGTTGCCCCGCTGCCAGGGCCGCGAGATCCGCTTCACTGAAGTGCTCGTGTTCCATCCCGCCGATGTGCCAGATCACCGAAGGACACCGCGCCGCGGTCCCGAGTTCGCCGAAGTCCTCGCTGCCGGTCAGTGGATGGGGCAGACGATGTACGGGCATTCCGGCCTCGGCGATTGTCCGCAGCACGGACCCGGTCACGTCCGGAGTGTTGACGGTCAACGGAAAGCTGTTGAACTCCTCGATATCCGGAGACTTCGGCGCATCGGCAGCGGCCGCCTCCGCTTCGGCCAGTCGCCTGATCGCCGTCAGCATCCGCTCACGCGACGCCGGTGTGAACGTCCTGAGACTGAGGAGCAACTCGGCATCGTCGGCGATGATGTTTGCGGCGGTGCCCGCATGCAGTGCACCGGTGGTGAGCACCGGCGCCGGCCGGGCGGAGGCCTCACGGGCGGCGAGAGTCTGGAAACGCAGTGTCAGTGAGGCCGCCATCAGCAACGGATCGACCGCGCTGTGTGGCGTCGACGCGTGGCCACCGCGCCCGAACAGTGTCACTCGGATGCTGTCGGACGCGGCCATCACGGCACCCTCCCGGGAGACGACGACGCCCGCGGGCAACGGCGCTACGTGCTGGCCCAGGCAGATCGCGGGCGTCGGAAACCGTTCGAACAGGCCGTCGTCCAGCATGGCGCGCGCACCCTGCCCCGTCTCCTCTGCGGGCTGGAACACCGCCAGAACCGTGCCGTCGATCGTCGGCGCGCTGGCGAGTCGCGCGCACACCGCGAGGAGCGCAGCGACGTGCACGTCGTGTCCGCACGCATGCATGACCCCGGGCACCCGCGACGCGTAGTCCAAGCCTGTGTCTTCCTGCACAGGCAAGGCGTCCATGTCCGCGCGCAGAAGCACCACCGGCCCGGGGCCGCCCCGCAGAACACCGACGACGCCGGTGCCACCGACGCGCTCGGTCACCTCCCAGCCGCCGAGGGCGCGCAACTCGTGCGCCACGAGACCCGCGGTGCGGTACTCGCACGCTGAAAGCTCGGGATGCGCGTGGAGATCGTTGTAGACGTCTCGCCAATGGGACTGCTGTGCGGCATCATTCGACAGTGGAGTGCTCATGGGTTTCCTCTCGGTCGGGGGTGCGGTCGAGCCGGACGGCGGCGAGCATGTGGTCGGTGGTTTGGGGTGCGGCGAGAACGGCGGCGATCGCGATGAGCGGGCCGATGGCCAGCGCACCGAAAGCAGTGGTCCAGGACGCGGCGTCGACGATCGCTCCGAAAGCCAAGGGCGCCGCGATGCCGGCGATCATGCCGCCGAACAGGATCATCGAGGACGCGGCCCCGGAAACCGAAGCCGGGAGGCTGCGCAGCGGCACCGCGAACGCGGGCATGTAGCACAGTGCACTGATGCCGCTGAGGACGGTTCCGACGACGACGAACATGGTCACCGATTCCGTGTGGGGCAGGACGATCACGAGTGCGGCACTGACGATCATCGCGGGGACGATGATGCGGCTGGGTCTTCCCTCCCACCGGTCCGACAAACGGCCGCCGACGATCACGGCGACGGCGGCCACGAGGGTTGGGGCGATCGAGAGCAGACCCGCGGTGCCGATCGACACGCCCCGCTCCTCGTGGAGATACGAGACGGTCCAGGAGCCGATGCCCCACACGATCACGTCGTATCCGAAGAACACCAGCGCGAAACACCACATCGCGGGCGCTCGGAGCACGATCCCCACGCCACTCGAACTGCTGCTTCGGTGTGCCGTGGCGGGGTCGAGTGCGGACACGTCCGAGGGCAGTGCCTCGGGCATCCAACGCTTGATCGCAACCACGACCACAACCCCGAGGACGGCGATGACGGCGAACATCGGCCGCCATCCCCACAGTGGCAACAGAATCGACGCGATGATCGCGGCGGCGAACGAGCCGAAGGCGTTCGAACTCAGCATCCACCCGTTGGCTGTCATCCGCTGCTCGGGCAAGCTGCGTTCCGACAACAGCTTGATCGCGGCTGCGGGGAACACGCCCTGCGCGAAGCCGAACAGCAACCGGATCGCCAACAGTGCGGTGAACGACCAGGCGATCGCCGTGAGCCCGGTGAACAGGGACCACGCGATGAGACCCGCGAGGGCGATACGCACACCACCGAACCGATCGGCGAGCAGCCCGCCCGGGATCTGCGACAGCGCGTAGGCGACGAAGAACGCCGACACGATCAGGCCGCGCTGCCCGTAGTCGAGTGCGAATTCCGTACCGATCGCGGGCAGGGCGAGATTGATGACGAGTCGGTCGATGTAGTCGACCGCCCACGCCGCGAAGAGCAGTAGCACGGTGATGCGAGTGGAACGCAGCACGATAAATCTCCTCACAAGACGAACTCGATGGGTGGGATGACTCACAATGGACCGCGTGGCACTCGAAACCCCTGACGCGCAGCATTCCGGCGCAGAACACCCCTTCGTGCCGGATTCCGGCGGCACCTCGTTCAGCGAGTTCGACCTGACCCTGCTCAACGCGCTCCAGATCAGCCCACGCGGGTCCTGGGCCCAGATCGGCACTGCCCTCGGTGTGGACGCCACCACCGCCTCACGGCGCTGGCGCCAGCTATCCGACGACGGACAGGCGTGGATCACCGCGTACCCGGTCGGGCAACACCACACGAACGCCTACGTGACGCTCGAGTGCACTCCCGAGGCCGTTCACCGCGTCGGCTCAGCACTGTGCGGGCTGAACTGCGCTTATCAGGTCGAACGCACCGACGGCAAGGCGCAATACTTTGCCGCCGTCGCCACCGCCGGCCCCCAGGCCCTGGACGATCTGGTCCACGACCATCTGAGCCGGATACCCGGAGTGGTCTCGATTCGGGCCGAGCTGTGTCTGCACGTCTACCACGAAGGCGGCGGATGGCAGCCGCGGACGCTGGACAGTGCCCAGCGCGCCCAGCTCACCACGCCACCGAGTGATCCGTTCCCGGTTCCGCTGAAGGCGTCCGACCGTCCGTTGCTGGACGCATTGAGCGCCGACGGGCGCTGCAGCTACGCCGAATTGGCCGACCGGTGCGGAGTCAGCGAGACGACCGTCAGGCGCAGGCTCGGCAAGCTCACGCGATCAGGCCAATTGGCCTTCCGATGTGACATGACCCAGCAGGCAGCAGGCTGGCCGCTCAATGCAATATTCGAGGTCGACGCGGGTGCAGATCTCGACCGTGTGGGCCGTGCCGTGTCCACGTGGCCCGAAATCCGGCTGTGCGCCTCGACCAGCGGGCGATACAACCTGCTCGTGTACCTGTGGCTGCGCTCGGCGCAGGACTGCCGCCGCATCGAGGAACGGCTCGTTGCCCTGTCCGACCACGTTCGCGTCGACAGCCGCCGGGTGACGCTTCGACCGCTCAAACGGATGGGGCGGTTGCTCGGCCCGCACGGCGCCGCAGTCGGCCACGTTCCCTTGGATGTGTGGCGCGACAGTTCGCCGAGATCGGCGTAGCGAACAACCCACACGATTTCGCTGTTGTGGTGGCCGCGTCCCGCAGGGAAGGTAGAGGCATGTCGATTCCCCTGAACTCCGCGCGGGCGGCGCTCGACCCCGAGGAACTGCTGGCCGTGGCGATCGCCGAAGCCGAACTCGGCAAACGTGAGGGCGGAATACCGATCGGGGCTGCATTATTCGCCGGCGACGGAACCCTGCTGGGCAGCGGTCGCAACCGACGAGTCCAGCACGGCGACCCGTCCGTCCACGGTGAGACGGACGCCTTCCGCGCGGCCGGGCGCCAACGTGACTACCGCTCGACGATCATGGTGACGACCCTGTCACCGTGCTGGTACTGCAGCGGCCTGGTCCGGCAGTTCAACATCGGCGCGATCGTGGTGGGGGAGAGCGTCACGTTCACCGGCGGTCACGAATGGCTCCGCGAGAACGGCGTGGACGTGACCGTCCTGCGCGATCAGCACTGCATCGACCTGATGGCCGAATTCATCGAGACCCAGCCCGAACTCTGGAACGAGGACATCGGCGTAGCCGAATGACCGGCGCCTCCGGCACCCGTGCGCCTTTCGGGCCCCACGGGTCCGAAGGGCCTCGTCGGTCAGTTCCAGCCACCGGGTGACGCCGATGTCGTGGAGGAACTGCCGGTCGTGACTGACCACGATCAACGCGCCGCGGTAGCTGCGGAGCGCCTGCGTGAGGTGAGTGAGGCTCGGCAGGTCGAGGTTGTTCGTCGGCTCGTCCATCAGCAGCAGCCGCGGGGCGGGTTCGGCCAGCAGGATGGTCGCGAGCGCGGCCCGCAACCGTTCCCCACCCGACAATGCCGCCGCGAGCACATCGGAATCGTTGCCGCGGAACAGGAACCGGGCCAGTTGGGCACGGATCTGTTCCTGCGACGCGTGAGGCGCCGCCGCGGCCACGTTCTCGGCGACCGTGAGCGATTCGTCAAACACGTCGAGTCGCTGCGGCAGCGCCTTGAACGGAACTCGCGGTCCCGCGGCCACGACGGCGTCGAGCAGGGTCGTCTTGCCGACGCCGTTGCGTCCGACGAGGGCGATCCGCTCGGGGCCCACGACGTCCAGCGACACCTGCTGTCCGCTGAGCAGGCTCACGTCCCGGACGGAGACCACCTCCTGGCCCGAATGCACTTCCGTGGCCGGGAGGTCGATGCGCACCTCGCGGTCGTCCCGCAGGGCACTTTCGGCTTCCGTCAACGACTCCCGCGCCTCGTCGACCTTCGCGATGTGGTTGTTCCGTAGCTTCCCCGCGGATTCCTGCGCCTGACGCTTCCGCAGCCCCATCACGATCTTCGGTTCGCGCTTGTTCTCGAACATCTTCTGCCCGTACCGCTTACGACGGTCGATCTTGATGCGGGCCTCGACGAGTTCCCGCTTCTGCTTCTGCACATCGCTGCGGGCATCGCGCACCGCGGCCCGCGCGGCCCCCTGCTCCGCCTCGACGATCTCCTGGTAGGCACTGAAGTTCCCGCCGAACATGCGGATCTCACCACCACGCAGCTCCGCGACGGAATTCATGAGATCGAGCAGGTCGCGGTCGTGGCTGACCACCAGCAGGGTGCCCGGAAACTGTTGCACCACCTCGTAGAGCTTGCTGCGGGACGCGCTGTCGAGGTTGTTGGTGGGCTCGTCGAGGAGCAGCACCTCCGGTTCCTTCAACAGTTGCGCGGTGAGGCCGAGCAACACGGTCTCACCGCCGGACAGGGTGCCGACGGTGCGATCGAGGTCGGACGTGCTGCCGAGCACGCGTTCGAGACCGAGCCGGTGCAGGGTCGAGACCGCCCGCTCCTCGATGTCCCAGCGGCCGGTCGCGGCATCGAAATCGTCGGGTGTGCCGTCGCCGGACTCGATGCGGTGCAACGCCGCCCGGAGGTCGGCGATGCCCAGGATCCGGTCGACCTTCAGCGTGGGATCGAGCGTGATGTCCTGCGGCAGGTACGCCACCTCGCCCTGCGCCGTCACCGACCCGCGGTCGGGGTGCAGGCGCCCGGCGATCAGCCGGAGCAGGGTGGATTTACCGGAACCGTTGAGACCGACCACCCCGGTGCGTCCGGGGCCGAAGACGGCGTCGAGGCCGTCGAAGACCGGCTCGCCGTCGGGCCAGGTGAACGTGAGGTCGGACAGGGACAGATATGACTGGGCCATGGGGTACTCCCGAGGTGTGTGCGGATGAAGACTCGCGTGACTACCTCGTCAGGAGCAATGGACCGTTCCCCTCTGTCTGACACGCCCGGTGCGCATCGGTGACGTCCACGATAGGACGCCGCCGATGCCCGCGCAATCGAATTAGATCTGGGGGCCGTCGGCCCGGAGTTCGTCCACCTTCGCCATGGCGTCGCGGAGCTCGGCGAGCCACTGTTCGCTGTGCTGGCCGGCCAGGCGCACCGTCCACATCAGGGCGTCCGACCGCGACCGTGCCACGCCGGCGTCGACGAGTGTGTCCAGAACCTTGCGTTCGGGCTGGCGCAGCCGGGTCATCACCGGAACGGCGAGGTGAGTGAACAGTGTCTTGTGGCCGTCGAGGCTGACGCCCCACGCGACCTTGCGCCCGTAACGCCTCTCGGCTTCGTCGGCGATGCGCATCCGATCGCCCCGGGTCGTTTCGCGGAACCGGGAGATGCGTCCGTCGATCGCGGCCTCCGAACCGGAGTCGGCGGACTCGACGGGCGGCAATTCGCCGACCACCACGATCTCCTCGCGGTCGACCTCGACGGTCGCGGGGCCGGTGAACCAGTCGTCGGGAAGACGGCCGGTGAACCATTCGGCCGCGTCGCTCGCATCGGGGACATCCGCCTGCTGCCATCCACCGGGCCGGCCGAAGCGGCGCGGGCCCGGACCTTGTGTGTTCCTCATGGCGTCCTCCTGGGGACCCTGGTGCCGCGATCACTGTGATGCAGCACTGATTACATGATTACACCGATTATTCGAAGCGCGCCACCACGTCAGGCATGATCGAGTCCGTGCGCACCTCAACCGTTCGTCACAGCCCCATCCGTCCCACCCCCACCCGGAAGGCAGCGGCCGGAATCGCCGTCCTCGCGTCCGTGCTCTCCGCCTGCGGACTCTTCGGGCCGGACCAGCCCGACACCGTCTCGCAGCAGTTCGCCGACGCCCTCAACAGCGACGACGTGCAGGCCGCCGCCGAACTCACCACCGATCCGGCCGCCGCAACCGCCGCGATCACGGCGATGTACGACGGGCTCGGAAACAAGGACGGGACGTTCACCCGCACCGACGTTCAGGAGTCGGGTGACAACGGCGGCACGTTCACGATGGACGTGTCGTGGCCGTTCGCGCCGGGGCAGGAGTGGAAGTACAGCACCACCGGCAACGCCACCAAGGAAGGCGACGACTGGAAGATCGTCTGGGACCCGGCCGTCCTCGCACCCGGCCTCACCGACGACACCACCGTCCGGTACACCACCACGACCGGGGCGCCGCCGAAGGTCCTCGCGGCGGGCGGGGCACCGATCCTCGAGCAACAGGTCGTGACGCTCGTCAACCTCGAACCGGGTGCGGACACCGCGGCGGCGGCCGCGTTGCTGTCGCCCATCGCCCCGACGATCACCACCGCCTCGCTCCAACAGGATCTGGCCGGCGCCCAGGGCAAGCCGGTGACGGCCATCTCGCTGCGCGCCGAGGACCTCGCGCCGATCGAACCGCAATTGCGGCAACTCGCCGGCGTGACACTCGCCCCGCAGACCAGACTGCTCAGCACGGACAAGGCGCTGGCCTCACCCACCCTGGCGGGCCTCGGCGACCTGTGGCAGGAGGGACAGGACGCCTCCGCCGGCTGGGCGGTGCAGCTGGTCGGCCAGGACGGCGCGGCCAAGAGCGTCGCCGGCGAGCAGGGCCCCGACGCCCCCGACATCGCGACGACCCTCGACCTCCCGATGCAGATGGCTGCCGAGCGGGCGCTCGCCGACGTCCCGCAGCAGGCCGCGATCGTCGCCCTGCGACCCTCCACCGGCGAGGTGCTGGCGGTAGCGCAGAACGCCCCGGCCGACGCACTCGGGCCGGTCGCGCTGACCGGCCTCTACCCACCGGGATCCACGTTCAAGACGGTGACGACGTCCGCGGCCCTGCAGGCCGGTGCCGCCACACCGGACACCGTTCTGCCCTGCCCCGGCACCGAGAACATCGAGGGCAGGCAGATCCCCAACGACGACGAATTCGACCTCGGTGCGGTCCCGCTGCACACCGCCTTCGCGCGGTCGTGCAACACCACCATGGGACGGCTGGCGGTCGGCCTGCCGCCCGACGCCCTGCAGCAGGCCGCGCTGCAGTTCGGGCTCGGCGTCGACTACGTGACGCCCGGGCTGACGACCGTGACCGGCAACGTGCCCGTCGCCGACAGTCCGGCGGCCCGCGTCGAGTCCGGGATCGGGCAGGGGCAGGTGACCGCGACGCCGTTCGGGATGGCCATGGTGGCCGCCTCCATCGCGAACGGTTCGACGCCGTCGCCTATGATCGTGCAAGGCCAACCGGGAACCGCCGACAAGACGGCGCCCACCGTGCCTGCGAACGTCACCTCCGACCTCCGGACGATGATGCGCGAAACTGTGACGGGCGGTACCGCTACTGCGCTGCAGGACATTCCGGGACTGCTCGGCAAAACGGGGACGGCCGAGTCGGGAAATGGTCCAGCGCACGGCTGGTTCGTCGGAATCAAGGACGACCTAGCATTTGCCGTATTTATAGCAACAGGTGACAGTTCGGCCCCTGCTGTGCAGGCTGCGGGGCGTTTTCTTCGATAAACCCGTTCGCGCTTGGCTGTTCGGGGATAAGTTGTGGCTCAACCGTAACTCCTTCGTAGGCAAATGGTGCTTGTTACGCATGTGACTGAAAGCAAGATGGTGGACATGGGGAATGGACGATCGCTTGGCCGCCGCAACAGATACGTGATCGCCCTGACGTCGGCTGTCGTTCTGGCGGTGATTCTGGCGTCGTGTGTGCTGTCGAAAGAGGAGGCGACCGCTCAGTCGGTCGTCGACGACTTCGTCAACGCACTGAACGAGGGCGACGCCGCCGCTGCTGCAGCGCAGACCTCTTATCCCAACGCCGCGGAGACGGCGATTCAGCAGATGTTCGACGGTCTCAAACCCGAGGACGCCAAGTTCGACCTGACCCAGTTCATGGATCTCGGCTCGGACTCCGGCTTCTTCACCGTCGGTGCCGCTTGGCATTTCGGTGAGGGCAAGGATTGGACCTACCAGGTTCAGGGTGGCGTGCGGAACCTGTCCGTCGGCTGGCGCATCTCCTGGGATCCGTCGATCCTCGCGCCCGACCTGGGCAACGGACGGGTCGTCCGCTACGACCGGACGGACGCCGCTCCGCCGCGGGTCTTCGACGCGTTCGGTGCGTTGCTCATGAACGAGCAGACCATCAACTCGGTCACCCTCGATCCCGCCACGATGCCCGATCCCGTCGCGACCACCCGGCGGCTCGCGGAGGTCCTCGAGCCGGTGGCGCCGCTCGTGACGTCCGACACGATGATGGCGGAGATGGCCGAGAAGCCCGGCCAGCAGGTCACCGCCGTGCTGCTGCGCGACCAGGACTGGGAGTACCTCGAGCAGGATCTCGCTATCCCCGGTGTCGTCACCATCAAGACGCCGAAGCTCATCACGGCGGATCGGCGCATCACGACGCCGCTGCTGGATCCGCTGCGCAAGGTGTGGCAGGCCAACCGGGATGCCACGGCCGGCTGGGCCGTCCATCTCGTGGACCCCGACGGCACGCTCATCCCGCAGGCAGGCTTCCAGGGCCCGCCTGGACCGGACATCGTCGCAACCATGGACTCCCGCCTGCAGCTGGCAGCCGAGGAAGCCGTGGTCAGTGTCGGCACCCCCGCGACGATCGTCGCGATCCAGCCGTCCTCCGGCGCCGTGCTGGCCGCCGCGCAGAACAATCAGGCGATGGAGCAGGGGCCGATCGCGTTCCAGGGCCTGTATCCCGCCGGGTCGAACCTCGACCTGGTGAAGAAGGCCGCCGGACTGCAGAAGGGCGTCGACCCGTCGTCGCTGTCGATCGAGGACATCGAGAAGGCGGGCAATCAGCTCGGGCTCGGCATGAACTACAAGATCCCGGGCCTCGACCATCAGACCGCCGTCTTCACCGCCGACCAGTCGGGCATGAACCAGGTCATGAACCGTAAGGACAGCGACCTGCCCGCCGTGACGCCGTTCGGGATGGCCATGCTGGCCGCGTCGATCGCGCGGGGCAGTGCGCCGGCCCCGATGATCGTCCAGGGACAGCCGGGCACCACGGATGTGGCCGCTCAGCCGCTTCCGGCGAACGTCAACGACCAGCTCCGCGGCATGATGCGCGACAACGTGGTGCGGGGCGGAGCGTCGTTCCTCAACGGCTACCCGGACCTCATGGGCATGAACGGGGCGAGCGGCGACGACCGCTGGTTCTACGGCTCACGCGGCGACCTGGCCTTCGCGGTCTTCGTCGCCGACGCCGATGGTGGCGACCGGGCGGTGAAGATGACCGACATGCTGTTCCGTGAGATGGCGAAGCCGGCGAACTGAGGACACGGTGATGGCGAAGCCGGCGAACTGAGGACACGGCGGGGCCGTCCGCGCTGAGGGAGTAAGTGAGCAAGGGTAAGTTTCTACCTTGTGTCCCTGCTTGATATCGGTCTTCTCGTCGTAGCGGGGTTCTTCGCGGGACTGGTCGGCTTCGTCACCGGCCTGGCGTCCATCGTGTCGTATCCCGCCCTCCTCGCGGTCGGTCTGCCGCCGGTGACCGCGAACGTCACCAACACGGTCGCGATGGTGGCGGTCGGCGTCGGCGCCTTGTCCAACTCGACGCGGGAGGTCGCCGACACCGGTCCCAAGCTGTGGCGCTGGGCGCTGTACTCGGCTGCGGGCGGCCTGGTCGGCGCGGGAATCCTGCTGGTGGCCCCGGCGGGGTCGTTCGAGGCGATCGTTCCGTTCATGGTGGCGTTCGCCGCGCTGGCGCTGCTGTTGCAGCCCCGACTCCGCGCGCTCGCAGGCGAGCGGGACATGCCACGCGCGTATTCGGTGTCGCTGTTCGTCGTCGCCATCTACGGCGGGTACTTCGGCGCCGGCGCCGGCGTGATCTTCCTGGCGATCGCGCTGATCCTCACGTCGGAGAAGATCTGGCGCGCGACCATCTTGAAGAGCTTTTTCCTCGGCGTCGCGAACCTGGTGGCGGCGATCGGGTTCGCGGTCTTCGGTCCCGTCCACTGGGGCGCCGCCGCCGCGATGGCGATCGGCGCCCTGGCCGGTGGCTGGTGCGGGCCGCCTGTCGTCAGGCGGATACCACCGTCCGTCCTCCGCGTCGTCATCGCGATCGCGGGATTCGGGTTGGCCGCGTGGTTGTGGGTGCGCTGAGTCGACGTCCGTGCATCGTCAGTGTCGTAATGCCGCCATGCGTCAGTGCACGCCCTTCATCAGACGCCGGATCCACGGGGAGCCGATGGCGAGGAGCACACCGACGGCGATCGAGCCCAGCCCGACCGCGGTGAAGTACGGGACTTCGTTGTTCTCGTCGTAGTAGCCGGCCAGTGTGCCCGCCATGGCGGTGCCCAGGGCGACGGACAGGAAGAACAACGCCACCATCTGGGTGTGGAAGGCCTCGGGCGCCAGTTTGGTCGACAGCGACAGCCCGACCGGGGACAGCAGCAGTTCGGCGAATGTGAACAGCAACAGGATTCCGGCCAGACCCAGCAGCGGTGCACTGTTCGCGCCGCCACCCGACATCGGGATGAACGCCAGGAACGCGATACCCATGATGACGGTGCCCGCCGCGAACTTGATCGGCGACGACGGCTGGCGGGGTCCGAGCTTCGTCCACGCGGCTGCGAAGACGCCCGCGAAGATGATGATGAAGACCGGGTTGATGGACTGCACCCAGGACGGCGGGAAGTCCCAGCCGAACAGATTGCGGTCGAGTCGCTTGTCGGAGTACACCGCGACGGTGGTGAACTGCTGCTGGAACAGCGACCAGAACACCGCGCTGGCGATGAACATCGGGATGAACGCGTAGACGCGGCTGCGCTCGACGGCCGTGATGCGGCGGCTCGACAACATGATCGCGAAGTAGCCGATCGCCGCGACGATGGTGAGGCCGACCACGATGTCCGACATGTTGGCCGCGGTGATCACCCCGGTCAGGGACAGGGCCGCAATGACCACGACCGCGGCGGCGCCGATCGCGATCCACTTGGGTCGCTGGGCGCGGGGGAGGGGATTGGGCGGTTCCGCGCCGATGCCGCGGAGGTGCTTGCGGCCGAGCGTGTACTGGATCAGTCCGAGCGCCATGCCGATTGCGGCGAGCGCGAAGCCGGCGTGGAAGCCGATGGAGTCCTGCGCCCAGCCCGTCAGCAGCGGGCCGACGAGGGCGCCGAGGTTGATGCCCATGTAGAAGATGGAGAATCCGGCGTCCCGGCGCTCGTCGTTTTCGTCGTAGAGATCACCGACGAGGGATGTGGCGTTGGCCTTGAGCCCGCCACTACCGAATGCGACGCAGACCAGGCCGATTCCCACACCCCACAGTCCCGGGAACACGGCGAGGGCGATGTGGCCGAGCATGACGAGGATGGCGCTGTAGAACAGGGTCCGTTCGGAGCCCAGGAGCCGGTCGGCGATCCAGGCTCCGAGAATGGTGGACAGATACACCGTTCCGCCGTAGGCGCCGACGATGCTGGTCGCGGACGATTCGGCGATTCCGAGGCCACCGTCGGCGGCCGAATAGTAGAGGTAGTAGATCAGGATGCCTTGCATCCCGTAGAAGGAGAATCGCTCCCACATCTCGACGCCGAACAGGTTCGCGAGGGCGAACGGCTGGCCGAAGAAGCCGCGGTCGGACCGCTTCTCGTCCCGGGCCGGATCGATGGTGTCACTCATGGGAAAACTGTCTCACCTCGAGCGGGTGTGCGTGTGCCGTCGGGGCGGATTCGCCGCTATCGGGTGGTGGCGCGCGACTTCGTCACGATCTTCGCGACGGCACGCCAGCCGAGGAGGAACACGGCGAGCACCGTGCCCGCCACGAGGACGAAACTGAACGCCGTTCCCTGGCCGCTGACGACGCGCAACAGCATGCCCACCGCGAGCGTCGACAGCCACACCACGATGCCCGTCGGGACGATGAGGAACGCGTCGAACTTGTCGCGGTAGAGCGCGACGGTGGCGAGCCAGCCGACCGCCAGGCCGGTCAGGAACGGCCACGCCGTGGTGGCCAGACCCGTCAGTGCGTTGGCTTCGTCGTGACTGCGGCGGCCGATGGCGCAGAACACGATCACGAGGACGACGTCCAGGACGAGCGCGGGGAGGTACTTCTTCACACGGCCAGCCTAGAGGTGGTGCCTTCTCACAGTTCCGGCCGATCGACTTCGCGCTGATCGCGAGACCGCGCCGGCCGGAACGCGTCGCGAGCCGACGGTCGTGCGGTCACCGATCGTGGAAGGGCACGGCGTTCATACGATGACGCGGTGCGGGTCGGTACGTGGGAACGTTCGCAGGTTCCTCATCCGCATCGGGTGATGCGGACCGGGGCTGATCACCGCAGTGTTGTCAATCGTAGGGCTCGCCCACAGTCGGGGCCGGTATGGAGACCCGACG
>NZ_JBFUGT010000021.1:0-68758 GCF_056402775.1 Rhodococcus sp. P3_B8 | reverse complement strand
CATCAACACCAGCCATCAAACCCTGATGGACGGACCGTCCTACCGACCCCGCAAACGACCCGGACACCGCCCCACCGCCGCAACCTGACCCGCACCCCGCCCGCTCGGGTTACCCTCGACTCAGCACGCCCGAGCATGGGGAATTACGTGACGGACACCCCTGGGGAATTACGTGACGGTCGACAATTCGACTTCAGAAACTCGACGAGCCGAACCGCTGGTCACCGCAGTGGTGACCTGGAGAGTGTGGGCGTCAGAAGCACGCGAAGGTGCGGCTCTACGCGAGCCACACCTTGTGTTAGTTGCTTCCGACACGATCGCCCCCGAGAGTCCAAAGGGCACACCAAATAGACGGTGTGCAGCACCTTTTGCGCTACAAGCGGACCCGACGTGTACAAGGCCGCAGGACTCCCCGGTGGGGCGCGCGGAAGGATCGTAAACCGCGGCAGCTTCTGTGCGCAACCTATTCACGCTTTTCATTCACGCCCCCTTCCCCTGAGCGAGTCCGCTGGAAGCGGCTAACATTAGTGCAACAATAACACGCAACTATAAAACGCGCTAGCGCATGATCGCACCCCGGGAAGGGCAACAATGGTCGGATACAGAAGTGGTCGGACCCCGGGAGTTGATGAAGTGCCTCGCAGCGGAGTCAGAGGATTCCGGGGTGACAAGCTCCGCGAACAGCGTGTGAAGGCACGGCTCACGCCGGACGATCTCGCGGCCCGAATCGGTACAACTCGTCAGGCAGTCTCGACCTGGGAAACCGGACGGTCAAGGCCGGCACCGGAAATGCTTGGCCTTCTTGCCGACGCCCTGGACACATCAATCGCTGTGCTCGTGCCGATCCCGGCGGGCAAGCTCAGAATGAGCGACCTTCGAGTGCGGGCAGCGCTGAATCAACGAAACGCAGCCGCCCAGCTCGGAATCGGGGCCACTACGTTGGCCGAGGTCGAGAACGGGGCAAAGCCTGTCCGCGATGACCTTGTGTCCAAGATCGCCGAGCTCTACGGGGTCGATAAGCGGATCGTTGCAGAGGCATGGAAGCGCGGTCATGAACATCGAGAGACACGCGCGAAGAACCTATAAGTAATCACGCAACTAAAGCACGGATTCTGCATCTCTGAGAGCGTTCGACGGCGTGTCTTCATCGTTATCGGTCCAACTTGTGACAGGTTTGGTGCTGCAGATTGGAGTCCGATGTGGACGGTCGGGGTCAGGGAAGGAGAAGGGGATGGGAAACCCATACAAGGGAGACCGAACTCGCGTAACCAGCAGAGTCCCTGACGTGGTGTTCGAGGAACTCGAACGTAGGCGGATGGCAGCGGGTGTGAACATGAGCCAATTCCTGGCAGATCTTCTCGCAGCCGCTACCGGCCATACCCAGCTCGTTCAGGAGACCAACCAGGAGGTGCTGAAACTTTCCGCGTGAACGCGATGGCGGCCTTGACGCTGCACAAACGAACACACATTACGTAGTGCATCACACCAACTAACCAAAAAACCCCCGACCGGGCAGGGCCGAGGGCATTGGGTCTTTGAAGTTGGTTGAGAAAAGAGTTAGCCGCTCGATTCTCTGTACTGCTTATCCCCGGAGGGACTGTCTCGTGGACAGAGCCCAGGGTATCTCACGCCCTGATGCAGGTCTAATAACTCATGCGCGTGTCACCCCGCCAAGTGGTGACCCAGATAGCACACAACTGCTCTACAACACGTGCACTCGCGTGTGGTCGCCGCGGCGGCGCGTTCGCGTCGACCCGGACCGAAAGCACAGTTACGACGCCAGTGTCTCCATGCCCCTGCAACAGCCGGAATTTCCCTGGGCGGTCTATCTCGCCAGCTCGGACCACCGCTTTCGGCTTCTCGTGTTCGACTTCGACACCTCCCGTTTTGGTGCCGATCAGGCTCGTGCCGATTCGGACCGCCTCGCCGCACACCTCGACGACTTGGGTGTCCAGTTCCTGCGTGCGCACTCCGGGCCGACGGGCGGCCAGCATATTTGGATCCGACTTGGCGAGGACGGTGCCGATCCGGCCGCGGTCGGCGAACTCAACCGCGTGCTCGCTCAGCACTACCCAACCTTCGACAAATCTCCCTTGAGCAAACCCCGTAAGGGGGTTGTGCGGCCTCCAGGTGCACCGCATCGTGAGGGTGGACGGTCCATCCCTCACCTAGCCGGCGCCGGGCTGCAGCAGGCTCTCGAGCGCGTCAGCCGCGGGACGACGCCGGAAGTCGTCAACTGGCTCCTCGCGCGGCATCCCCATGCAGAGCCCGCTACGCCACGCGAGGAAAATCGAAGGCCGCGGATCATTGAGGATGGCGCGGGTCCGAGACTCGATCGACCCCGGCGGCCGCTACCCCACCGAACTGCGGCTTTGCTCGCGACGGTGCCGTCTAAAGGGGCGGACCGCAGTGCCCTCGCTTACACCATCCTTCTTTCCATGGCCCGCGCCGGACACACACTCGACGACGCCCGCGCCGCGATTGTCACAGCCCCAGGTCTGATTCGGCTTCGTGAGGACGCGGCCCGCGGCCGCGACGACACAGAACGCCAATGGACCCGCGCCCTCGCCCGAGCCGCTACCTTCACCGCGAACCCCGGCCAGGCGCCCCGTGAACCGATCGACGACGACCTCGACGCCATCGAACATGCCCTCGCAGCGACAACAGCGCACTGGGGCCGCCGAGGAGGAGCAAGTGACGAGCGGATCCTGCACGCACTGACCGCGCTAGCACGCACCGCCCGCACTCGGGTCCTCGACATCGACTGCCGCCGCCTGGGACAGGCATGCGCTCTCGACGCGTCCACGGTCTCGCGCAGGCTTCGTGTGCTGGCACGGGAAGGCTGGGTCACGCTGACCACTCCAAGCGCCGGGACGCGAGCTGCACGGTGGACCCTCAACCAGCCGCCTGATGTGGGCGTAGAGATTACTTCTCATGCAACACAAGGGGAACCCGCCCCCGCTTCTGCACCCGGGATCCCGGTCCTCCCCCACCACACCCACGATCTATGGAGTCCCTTGAGGTCCGGCGGCCTCGGTGCAGTAACCGCACGCGTCCACTGGTTCTACCGGTCTGGGGTCGACAGCCTGACCGGCTTGTCGGAGAAGACTGGTTACGGCACCGAGTACATCGAACGAGCACTGACCCGCCTGCACTCGGCAGGACTGCTCACATCGAAGGCTACGGGCGATCAGCTGCTCTGGACGCTCGAGATCGCCGCACAGACCCGGGGAGTTGCCGGAATCAACGCCCGCCGAGCCGCACGGCATCTGATAGACCGCGAGCTGTTTACCTGGTGGAACGAAGAGCAACAGTGGCGAAGCACGCCGGGTAAGAAGCGCGGGACACGTCGGACGACTCCGACCGGAATGCTTGCGCTACCAATTTCGGCGCCGGCGCGAGTCCGCTACGGCAGGTTTCCCACCAGATCGAACGGAAGGGCCGACTACACCACCGCCCGAGCCACGGTGTCTCAGATCAATTCAGCCGTGCGATCGGCCGCATGACAACGAACCCGAGGGGATCGACGAACAACGCGGCGGCTGGGCATACACAGGTCCAGGCAGGACTCGTCGCCGCCAGCGCGGCACCCACTACCCGGCCGCGGATCCCGGCTAGGTTATCGAGCATGAGGCGCCCAACCACCTCGACACGCAACCCACAGTGCCGTACACCCCGGACTCCGTGCCGCACCGCTACCGACGTCGCAGCCCGGTTCGCTCAGGGCGCGAAGACCGTAATCGTCGACTCCCCGCCCGATCAGATCCTCGAACTCCACGACCTCATCGGCACCGGCACCCTGCGGATCACCGGCACCTCACGCGTCCGCATCACCACCAGCACACCAAAACGACAAACACAGTCGCCGGCCATCGTCGTCACCGACGCGGCCCAGGTCCAGCTCGAGGGTCACTCTCGCTGCTACGCGTACACCACCGCCGTCATCGAAGCGTTCGACGACACCCAGGTCGAAGCCCGCAACAAGACCACCGTCTACGCAGTCGACCGAGCCAAGGTCCGCGCCACCGACGAACCCACGATCTACGCCTACGACCGGGCCACCGTCCACGCCGACGGACACACCACCGTCCACGCCACCGACAACAGCCGAATCCTCCTCCACGACAACGCCCACGTCACAGCGCAACGAGGTGTCACGATCCAAGGCCCAGCGCGCACGAACACTCGGATCCGTCAATGATGGTTGCGAAGGTCCATCGAGAACTGGCGCCGGGCCGGCACCTGTGATCGAGCTAGCGACGGAGAGTCATCGGTGTCCCGGCTACGGCGCCGCTGACACGGTGACAAGTGCACCCATCGTGTGCTGGTCGAAGGCCATCAACGAGACCTCAAGGTGCAATGGCTTCCACTCACCGTCCAGCCCGCGGAAACGAATAACACCGGAGGTGCTGCCACGCGCAAGGTCGGCAGAGAGACGCCGTGCAACCTCGACGTCATCGGGGTGCATCGCCGGCGTCGGCTCCCCTACCCCACCTTCCCACGCGATCCCAGGCATCGGGTTGCCGCGCCATTTGAGCAGGCTCAGCTTCTTGTGATCCACGTAAGCCAGATACTCACCAGGCTTCAACTTGGCGTCCAAGACTCGGTGTTCCAGAATGACCGGCGGCGGCGCAGTCGGCACATCGTCCGCCGGGCCGATGTCATGCGTAACACCCCTCAGAAGCACGACCTTCCGATCGCTGTTCGGATCGGGCCGTTCCTCGACAGCGCGGCACGAGAAATGCGCGGCACGGCGGACGCCGTCGTCGCGTTTGACTGTCCATACCGCCTGGTGTTCCATCCCCGGGGTCGACTTAACGATCTTGGCTAGTGCGTGCCCCTCGTCGACGCCGGTATCCAACCTGTCGAACGCCCCGGCCATTGCAGCCTCAGATCTACGATTCTCGGGCGCTACCCCATACAGGTCGAAAAGATCCTCGCTACCACTGACCTTGAAGTCTGTGAGATTGAAGTACCAGGCTCCAGCAGGATCACGTTGTGCAACCTTCTCCTCAGCTGATCCGACCCACAGATAGATGGCGTGAAGTCTGCCCTCAAATGTGCACAGGGGGTCCGCGATAACCCGGCGCAGGCCGTCACTGGAAAGCCTGTCAATCCTGGTCGGGTGCGCCATGACCTCGGTGATCGCCGAAGACGCATCCGCAAACGACCGCCGACTCTTGATCACTTGCTCCAACGCCACGAAGGGCTTAGGTGTGCGACCCTGCCCCACAATCGACGGCAACGCACCCCCGAACGTACTTACCAGCAACCACTTTGTCGCCATCCAAAACCTCCCCGACCGAATGAACGAGGAGATCCTAGCCTGCTTAGATTGAACGTTGTTCAGGTCGAACGTCCAGCTAGGCTCCAAGCCTTTTCAAGGCGGGCAGAATCGACAGATAGCGTGACCCGAGCGTTCGAGTAACCATGTCAACAGCTCTGGCGTCTGCACCGACCAAGACGCGCGCAGACCCGCGTTGAACGCCACGAAGGATCGTTCGAGCGGCGGCATTCGGATCTGTTCTCGCGATACGCCGCTCGAATGAATCGGCGAGTTCGGTCCCATCTACTCCTGCCGCGTGCCCAGCAGTGCGGGCGATGGTGGTCCGAATTCCTCCCGGGTGAACACAGGTCACCTTTACGCGATGTCCCCCAAGTGCCATTTCCTGGCGGAGCGACTCAGTGAAGCCCCGTACAGCGAACTTGGCCGCGTTGTAGGCGGAATACGACGGAGCAGCCATCAACCCAAAGGCGGACGAGATGTTGACGATGTGGCCCCGATCCGAGCGCATCACGTGTGGAAGGAACGCCTTTGTTCCGTTGACGACTCCCCAGAAGTCAACGTCGACCACTCGCTCGTAGTCCTCGAAGGTCGTGGCGAGTACGTCCCCGGCGAAAAGTACGCCGGCGTTGTTGATCAGAGCATCAACTCGGCCGAATCGAGAAGCGACATCTTCTGAATGGGCGAGCACCGCAGCTCGGTCCGTCACATCGACAACCGACGTATAGATGTCTCCGGGTCCGCCTTTGCACAGGTCAGCGGTAGCGGACAGCTGAGACTCCGACGAGTCTGACAGCGCCAGATGTGCGCCAGATTGAACGAGCTGTAGAGCTAGCTCGCGTCCAATTCCTGCCCCGGACCCTGTTATTGCGACGACACGACCCTCGAAGTAGCCCATCCATTCCCCTTCACCTCACCGGGCGGCGTCCCTGTCTCCACCCTATCCAAGGTGGTAGGTCCGTCCGGGTGTGAAAAGGGGTCTCCTGACATGACGAGTATCACGAGGACGGCCCGCCCTCGAACCCGCAACACGCACAAGGCCGTCAAATACCAACGCAATGCCTGCGTACTGCAGCGAGATCTATTGCGAACTCGTTGCGGTCCGGTGAGTCCCAATGCAACACATTTCGATCCCCGATGCGAGTCGCTGTTGCGGGTTCGCCCACATTGCGCGGGCAGGGTGCCATGCTGTTGCGCGCAACGATCGGCCGTTGCACAAGCATTGCTGGCAATAGCCGGAAACCTTGCATCGCCAGTAATGCCAGTAAAACTGGCGCACGCAACGGTCTGGCGCCGTCAGATATCTCGTCATCCCCCGCGCGCTGATTGCCAGCTTTACAAGCAAAGCAAGTGATTGCCGCCGGGCAGAGCGACGACCCTTTTCCTGGCAATAAATGCAATGCTGGCATACGGTATCTGACCTGCATAAAAGCATTACAAGCATTAAAAGTAGGGGCGACACGCCGGGAATGACAGCAATGCTTGCAATGACCGCGTTGCCGGTAACATGGGCAATACCAGCAACGCTGGTAACACCTGCAACACCGGTAATCCTGGCGTTGCAGCAATAGCCATCGTTGATGGCAATGCCAGCATTAACAGTGAATCCCGCTCCGGGATAACAAGGGAGACACCGATGCCACCACCTCGCACGCACGTAGTCCCGCAACGCGATGCGGTCGCGTTGCATCGAGTCACCGCAGTAATCAACGGGAAGGGGGGAGTGTTCAAGACGACCCTGGCCGCGAACATCTCTGGTTTGCTGGCCGAGTCTGGTTACAAGGTCCTTCTCGTCGATCTCGACCCGCAGGGCAATATTGCGGAGGATCTCGGCTACACGTACGGCGAGATTGACGACGAGGGCAAAAATCTCGCGCAGGCTCTATCGTTCGGTGATCCAATCACCCCGGTCCGCGATATTCGTCCCAACCTCGACATCATCCCGGGCGGAACGCATCTGTCGATGGCTACCGCCGCGCTGGCCTCGAAAGCGACGAAAGACCCGATAGGTGCCAAGTTGGCCCTCGCGACGGCTCTGGCGCCGCTGGCGGGCGAGTACGACATGGTGCTCATCGACTGCCCGCCGGGCGACGAGACACTGCAAACTGCTGCCGCTGCGGCCGCAAAGTGGCTGCTCGTCCCGACTAAGACAGACGGGTCGAGCCGCAAAGGCATGGCAGCCGTCGCGGCCCGCCTCACCTCGGTCATGGACGTCAACGAGGGGCTGGAGCTCCTCGGCGTTGTCCTCGTCGGTGTTGGCGCGAACTCCACGTCCGTACAGAGAACGGCTCGTGAAGGAATCGCCACGGCGTTCGGTGGGGACGCCGACGACGTGGTGTTCAAGAAGATGGTGAGGCATTCAGAAGCCACAGCGCTCGCAATCCGGGAGCGGGGAGTGCTGGTCCATGAGCTCGACGACGTCGTCCAGAGCGGACCGAAGTGGTACGAAGTCGTCCGCGGTAGTGCCAAGGCCCAGGAACACGCACCAAAAAGCGCAAAAGAGGTCGCCGCGGACTTGCTGGCCGTATGCCAAGAGATGGTGCAACGCATCACTGAGGCTGAGTCCGCGGAGGTGGCGGCATCGTGAGTGCAACGGATCGAGCTATCACGGGGCTGCCGCCGCGACCTGGGACGTCCGCGCGAGCTGCGACCCCCGATGTGTCAGCACTGAGGAAGGACCGCAACAAGGTTGCAACGGATCTGGCATCGACGGCTGCGGCCGCGCAACAGCCGACCGAACCGGAGAAGAAGCCGAGCAACAAACCGACAACTGTCTACATCGCCCCAGACGTCCTGAAGCAAGCGCGCCTGGCATTCAAAGCAACGCAGTCCGCCGAGGCCGACCGCAACTGGTCGCACTTCGTGGAGAAGGCGCTCGCCGACGCAACACAGCGCCGCGTCTCGCAACACAACGACGGCAACGCGTTCGAAGGGGAGGACAAGCCCCTCCCGCCTGGCCGTCCGCTCGCTGACTAGCAAATAGATGAGGCCCCTGCCGTTTGGGTCGGCAGGGGCCTCGTTCCGACCGGTACCCGTGGAAGGAAGACCAGTCATGAATGACCTTAGTATTCGAGCAGCACGAATCCAGGTCCGCGCGCTGATTGCGGCTCTGATCGTTGCGATTTCCATTGCAATTGGCATCACCACAGGGGCCTTTGTGTTGTCCTTTGCCGTGCAACGCGACCTCGCGTTGCAAGCCGGGATCCCGCACTACCTCACCTGGATCTTCCCGGCCATCGTCGACGGCGCAATCCTCGGCGCAACGATCGCGGTTGTTGCGCTGAGCAAGATCAGTGGCCGCGCGACAGGAAAGCGGTTCTTCCTCTGGCTCGCCGTCGTAGTGGTCTTCATCAGTGTCTTCGGCAACGCCTACCATGCCCGCCGAGCCGGGGAAGAAGCTGCCCGCAACGTCGCGGCCGGCATGGACCTGGGCTTCACACCGCTGACGCCGACAGGCGCATCGCTCATTGCGATCATTCCGCCGTTGCTGGTGTTGGCGTTCACCCACGGTGTCGGCATCCTCATCAAGGCAATCGGTACAGCACACACCGAGTACAACGCCCTATGCAACGACATCGCCAGCAGGGCGGTTGAGGAGCGAGAGAGCTCAGGCGCAGTCAGCACGCGGCTAAACCCGCAGGACCCAGACCCCAAGGTCCAGGACAGTTTCATCAGCATTGACAGTATTACTGGCAATCCCAGCAATACTGGCGTCGATATCGATGTCGATGCCGCAGAGACCCAGGTTGCGGGAGTGCGGACGTCACGCGATGCAACGAGCGACGACATTGCGGAGGCGTGGCCTACAGGCGTTGACCGTTGCGATGGCGAAGATGATGTCGTTGCAGAGGTCGTTGCCGACGACCTGGACGTTGCGTGCAACGGGATCGCAACGGCGGTGCCCGAGACCCTGGTGTTGCCGGACGAGCTGCAAACCACGGAATACCTGCTCGCCTTCATCGAGTCGAGCAAGCTCGATCCGATGGTCAAGGAGACCGCCAGACTGAAGATCGAGCATCCAGAAGCAACGTTCGCAGCACTTGCGGAGGCGACCGGGGAGAAGTGGGCGAGCACTGCGTTGCGCCGTTACAACAAGGCCAAGGATCTCGCAGTTGACGCCGGATTCCGTACCCCGCCACTCCCGCTTACCGACGAGGCAACAGACAACGGCAGCGACGAATCTGAATCAACACCGTACGAGCTGGTTGGTGCCCGCTAGAAACTCTAGGCAAAGGGGGCGGGGCTGCGGACGCCTCGCCCCGACAGATGCGAGGTGCGTGTCCGATTGGGTTGATCCCAAGTTCACGGCCGGGTCGAGGCATTGTCGATTCGGAACACGTTCGGGTGGGGTAGGGGAGAGACCATTGACATTTCGGCAGAACGCTGTCCGTACGGTTGCGCCGCGGCCGCGATCGCACTCGTCACCAACGCGGTTGCAGCAGCGGACGTTCCGCCGCGCACGCCGGGCATTATGGGTGACGACCTCGTGCAGCTCGACAACAGCGGACCGTGCAACGGGCCGATCCACGTGGATTTCGAGACCAGCCCTGCCCGGGCAGGAAACCTCTCCGTACTGCTCACTCGCGCGGCACTTTCGGAGCAAGCCCGGCGTGTGCGACGAACATTCAGGTCGACTGGATCAACGGGATCGCCCCGTTCACACACACCCTGCGCGTGCCGGTAGACAACGGGCCCACCAGGATCGACGTTCCCACGGGTGCCGGCGTGAGCCTCGTCAATGTCTCGAACTTTCCGCTCCGGGCACTGGCGATCAGCAGCTACGTGCTGATCCCGTAGCCGACGCGCGCCTCATCTCGACTGAGCGACTCGGAGGGGCCGCGCTTCTCGACCGACCCCTCCCGCTTTCAGGCCGACAGCTCATCCTCCGCCAACTCCGGCTCCGGTGCCGATCCTGCGCGTTCATTGCGTGCGAGCTTGAGGTTCTCATACAGGGCCGTCTTCTTGAGGTCGTAACCCGCGCACAGGTCATCGACGGTGAATCGGCCGGTCTCGTGGTCCCGTAGCAGGAGGTTGCGGCGGAGCGGTGACAGTTTGTGCTGTTTGCCGCGCATCTTGCCCTTGGCCTTCGCGACCTCGACGCCGGCCTTCGTGCGCTGACGATTGAGGTCTGACTCGAATTCGGCCATGATGGCCAGAAATCCGATGAACATCTTGCCCATCGGATCGGTTGGGTCATACACCGTGCCGTCGATGTTGAGGGCTACGTTGCACGCGACGAGTCCGTCGACGATCAGGTGGAGGTCGCGGGCCGAGCGTCCGAGGCGGTCGAGCTTGGTCACCACGAGTTGGTCGCCGCTGCGGCAGACTTCGAGCGCGCGGGCGAGCGCCGGGCGCTTCCGGTTGCGTCCGGTGTAGCCGTGATCGGTGTAGACCTGAGCGCCGTCGACGCCGAGCTTGCCGAGCCATGCAACTTGGCCGGCGACGTCTTGTCGGGCGGTCGAACACCGTGCGTAGCCGATTTTCATGCTCGCAGTATCGCCGAACGGGCCGACATCTCACGTAGTTCGTTTTCCGGCGCGTCGTACCGGAATTTTCAACCGAACATCTATAACGAACGGGTCGGAGTCGACTCACCAGCCGTAGGTTCGCCGTGGAGCGCCGTTCTCCGGTGTACCGGTATGGCCATGGCCAAAACGGACTCCGATGGCCGCAGAATGGCGCTCAACCCATTTTGCCTCCTCGGCCGGGCTCGGTAACAGCTGCCAGAGGCCATGACCGGCGACCTTGAGCTGCGATCGCCCAGCTTACGCATCGCGGGTGTAGTGGCTATCGCTCGTGAGTGGCCAACGATACGATCCGCTCGCCTAGCCTTATTAGCTCGGGATTGAGGTTTGCGGGTGTTTCGGCGGCAGATAATGCTGCACTGGTGATCGCGGAATTCAGCTCCTCAGAATTAGGTTGCGGAAGACATCCGATTTTGTTCAAGAATTTCTTGATATTGCTTGGCCCCGCCGGGGGTGCATCGTTCTTCCATCGTCGAATTAACATCTCCCAGCTTTGCGTTGAATTTGTCAATAAATCTGATTCTGGCAGGTAGCAGACAATATCGGGCTGCGAAAGTCCGAATATTTCTACTCGAGAGATGTTTCCCGTATCAAGAGCTGCGGTCGCGAGTTCGGCTAAGTATCTCGCTTCGTCTACTCCCTTCAAACTCAGAAGACCACCGACCTTGCGCCTCGCCTCATCGAGATCGCCCCCATCTGCTGCGTCGCAGATCGCTTTCCAGTGTCCAGAAATTATTTGGTTGTCTAGGTTGTCGAGAACAACCAACACCCGCGCATTGGTCGCCATAAATAGCAACTTGGCTTCCACGAGAGACTTTGCATTTTTCGCGCCACGCATAGGGAAAATTCCTGCTGCAGCTTTATCGAGGTGTGGTCGAAGAAGGCTCTTCAAGACAACTTCATCGTGCAGACCCTCTACTACGACTGCAACATTCATCAATTGGATTAAGTCGGAAAACTGCAACCCCAACTGGACAACGCTTAAGTCGATATCAAACGAGTCGAGCAGGCTGTAGGTCAGAGGCCGAACCCTTGTTGCGCCTGCGCCGTTCTTGTCGCGGTACGTCAGTATCTTGGTCGCCTTCGCATTGTCTAGTACAAATGACGAGTGAGTCGCGGCCAGTACGCTCATTTGTCCCTTTTGGGCCAGTTCCATGAGACCGGCTGCAACACGGCGTTCCGCCAAGCGATGCAGTCCAAGCTCAGGCTCATCGCATACGAATACCACGGGGGCCTCGTCTCTGTGGGCGATTGCGAGCCGGATACTGTATTGAGCCCAGCGAAGTTGGGCCGTGGAAAGGTTCTCGATGGAGAGCCATCGGTCCGGGCTGGACGAGACTGAAAATTCCCACCGTGGGCGTTCGCCTAAGAGTAATTCGTCGGCGGTACAAAGATTGAACCGGATAGTAGGAGAAGGAATGAGCATGAGGGAAAAAAAGGAGTTGCAATCTCTTTCGATTTGCAATTTTCGAGTTTCTATTTCGGATGCTAACTCAATGGTATCTCTGCTTGTCGCTGCGATCATCGGAGCGCGCTTATTTGAAGGTCTGGGCGTTACGCCAGTGATCGCTACCAGCGTGTCAACATTAAGCTGACTTGTGTCAACCGCGGCGTCTATGGCCGTGGCTGGCATTAAGGTAATGCCCTTCCCGATGCTGAAAACTGGTACCTGCAGCCAATTTGGCCATTCGATATGGGCCTGCGGGGTTTCGCCTGTGCCAGTCGTAGGAAAACGCGTAGCGTAATTCATCGCGATTAAAATCGGAACAAGTGGATGAGTGTAGCGGTCGCTGTCGGGTTCGTCTGCAAAAACTCCTCGGTAGAAGGTATCTAAACTTTCAGGCACCGTCGCTAGTAAATTTGAAGCAAGCGTGCTGTCAGATACTCCAGCGGCAAGCCATAAAGACCACGTGCCGTCGCCATCTGGATGTAGAGTGAATCGACGATGTTGGATTAGGTCGTTTAGCGCTTGCTTTGTCTCGCTACTGAAGCCGTGGTGCGAAGCCCTCAGCTCAATCAATTTGAAGAGCTTTTCGTCGATCGAAAGTTCGTCATCGCTAGACTCCCGATATTCGCTATCCAGGATTTCGTGCTCATCAAATGAGTACGAAGAAAACATATCTCCACGCTCATGCTTGATCGCTGCGTTGAGAACTTGGTCGATCTGCCGTGGGAAAGTTGCGTAAGAATTGGGTGGCGCGTCGTCCAGCTGGATGTGTATCCCGGCGTATTCACCCCCCTTATTTCCCAAGAGGCAGTCCGCCAGCGCTCGAAGTACGTGGCTCTTACCGGCACCATTGAGCCCGTACAACACCGATAGACCGTCATCGAGTTCGAGGTGGATGATATCGCTAATCGGACCCGACCCGCTTAAGGAAGTGCCGATGATCTGGTAACCATTTGCCTTCAGTGCCATCGATCTAATCTATAGGGCAGGGTCAGTGAAATGTCGCATGAGGTTGCTGTGACCTGGGGTTCCGTGGCGTTACCCGGCCTGTCCTCTGAGGCCCGGAGCTGGTGGGGCACGGGGGCCGGTCTCGCCGTGGCAACGACCTCGGGCACCGCAGGGCCAGGGTCTCGCTGCGGACATAACCCGGACGAAGTGTGCGTCCAGCAGTAGTACCACCTCCGGCTCGAGAAGGTGAGTTCGTGGGGCCTTGCCTGAAGCCGGCGCGGGGCTGCGGCGGCGGCCCGCGCTGTCTCCGCGCGAGCTGGAAATTCTTCGCCTGTGGCTGCGCATCGAATCGAAGTCCGTTGCCGCATCCGAACTGGGAATCAGTTTGGGCACGATCAACACCCACACGTTCCCGGATCCGAGCGAAGTACGCCACCCTCGGGCGTCCTGTTGCAGACAAGTCCGGATTGTTGGTCCGGGCGCTGCAGGACGGGCTGGTGTCTCTCGCGAAGGTCTGACGCCAGGTGATCTGCAATCCTGAACCGGCATCTGGCGATGCGCGGATTCGCAGACTCTCTCGATGTCTCGTCTACGACCGTCGGGTCCAGGTCTGGCCATTGAGCCGTGCTGCCCGGGCATTCTCATGAGCGACGATTGCCTCCTGCCAGTCCCGATCCGTCACTGCGAGGTGATCGCGGGTAGCTGGAGGTGGAACCCCGAGTTGCGTAGCGATGTGCGCCCACGACCTGCCTGCCGTGATGGCCTCGATCACCGCCCGGGTGAGGAGATCTTCGGTCTGGACGCCACCGGAGACGGCATCAGCGCTGTCAGTGTCCACACGAAAGCTTCCCGCTCTGGCGTGATCGACAGGTTGGGTTTTGCATCCAAAAGACTCTAACGGTCGAACTCGAATAGTGATATCGGGCGCCGGGTGAGTTCGGTGGCACTGGGATTTGGTCGGCTGCGGGGTGCACCGGCGGCCGTCCGATCTTGCTCACCCCTCGAAAAACGGGGCTGCATCGATGTGGCACCTTCGGGGTGACTACCTCCTGAGCACTATCCTGAATAGGAATCTGTGGGCTGCAGTGGAGCGCGATGCGCTTGGTTATTGGGCGAACCARCAAACGCCTATACCTATCCGTCCGGGAGGTGAGGTTGGCCATGGAGCGCGACGATGCCGCCAATTTCGAGCAACACGCTGATGCCACGAACGACGACGCCAGTCGGTTTACACCCTACGGTCGCCGTCACCTCCCACGGCCTCCTCCTACAACAACGAAACTGACCGAGTGGGTTCCCGCGCTCGCGGCAGAACTCGGCAAGCCGCCGACCGTCGTCCACCTCTGGGCGCAACAAGTGGCCGGCGACCTCGGAATTGATTGGGATATGACCATGGCCCGCGCCGACGTCAATATGATTACCGACCTTGTGAAAAGCCGGTTCGGCTGACACCACGCCGCACCGCCGGGGCTTCACCGTTCGTCACTACGTCTCGCCTGACGTCGTTCGTGCACGACCGCCGCGACGCGCTGAGCCGCAGCAGCGACGTCCTCGTGCTCCCAGACCACCAGCACCAGCCATCCCACGTCCGACAGTCGTCGGTCAGTGTCCCGATCCCGCGCGACATTCTCCGCGACCTTGTTCGCCCAGAACTCTTGGTTCTTCGTTGACGGGCGATAGTGCTCCGGGCATCCATGCCAGAAGCAGCCGCGCACCTCGACGGCGACACGTGCTGGACCGAAGACGATGTCTACTTTGCGCCGGATTTCTGAGACCGGGCGAGCACACACCCGATACCGCAAGCCCATGGCGTGGAGGGCACGTCGGAGCGCGAGCTCCGGCTTCGTGTCGCGCCCCTTGTTCCCCTGCATGACACGTCGTACAGCGGGGGTTGACGCCCACGACTCGACCACGGCTTCTACGCTACGTCGAGTGGATGTGGCACCGCGTCCCACCGTCACTCCTGCCCCGGGCCCCGAGGAGTACCATGCCTAACGCCGTGAACGCGTTCGAACGCCTGCATCGTGAGGCCGTGAGTTGTATCGAGTACACATTAAAGTTCCACGGCATGGAGTCGAGTGCCTTCGACGTCGATGGAATCGCGTACCGTATGGCGAGGTACTGCGCGGAGGACTCCATCCCAGTCGACGGACTCGACATGCTCGACGACGACCTTGTGTGGAGACTGATCGAACAAGGGATCGAAGATTAATCAGCGTGTCGCGCGGCGTGTCACCTGGGTCTGGTGAAATCCCTCCCCCGCCCGCGCTAAATTACATGCGTGAAATCCGTGGAACTGTTCGCCGGGGCCGGCGGCCTCGCGCTAGGTTGTGAGCTAGCCGGATTCTCACCGGCGAAGGTTGTCGAGTGGGACCGGTGGGCGTGCGACACCGTCCGCGAGAACCGCGACCGCAACTACCCACTCGTCGCCGACTGGGACGTCGTCGAAGGTGACGTTCGCGGCGTTGACTGGTCGGCGTTGGGGGACTCCGTCGATCTCGTGGCGGGTGGGCCCCCATGCCAGCCGTTCTCCATGGGCGGGAAGGCGCGCGCAGCCGACGACGCTCGGGACATGTTCCCAGCGACTGCCGAGGTCATTCGTCAGCTCCGACCGAAGGCGTTCATCGTCGAAAACGTCCGAGGACTCACGCGCAGCGCTTTCGCGAACTACTTCCAATACATCCAGCTCCGACTGGCGCATCCGGACCTCGTAAGCCACGAGGGCGAGACGTGGGTGGATCACCTGCACCGCCTGCAGAGTGACCACACCTCCACGCGTTCCGACGAGCTGACGTACAACGTCGCCCCCACGCTCGTGAACGCCGCCGACTATGGAGTGCCTCAGCAGCGTTGGCGTGTCTTCATCGTCGGATTCCGGTCGGACCTCGACGCTGAGTGGTCGTTCCCGACGGCGACCCACTCATACGACGCGCTTTTGTACTCGCAGTGGGTGTCCGGCGAATACTGGGAGCGCCACAAGGTGCCCAAGTCTCGGCGCGAAGAGATGCCCGCACGTGCGGCTAACCGTGTTAAGGCCCTCGCAAAAGCGGGCACACCAGCCGAGAGACCCTGGCGAACCGTGCGCGACGCCATTAGCGACTTGCCTGAGCCGAAGGTCGGCGGCGACAAGAAGCATTTGAACCACGTTCTGCAGCCGGGCGCACGTACGTACCCGGGTCACACAGGCAGTCCGATCGATCTTCCGGCGAAAGCGTTGAAGGCGGGCGGCCACGGCGTTCCTGGCGGTGAGAACATGCTCCGTCGACCCGACGGGTCCGTGCGTTATTTCACCATTCGGGAGTCCGCGCGTCTGCAGACCTTCCCAGACCGGTACCAGCTGCACGGCGCGTGGGGCGAAGCCATGCGCCAGCTCGGCAACGCCGTGCCCGTCCTGCTCGCGCAAAAGGTCGCGGGTAGCGTGGCTGAGCACATCGCGGTCGCCGACCTCCGCGCCGCTGCCAAGGAACGCAGCGTCGGCACGACTAAGAAGCATGCCACCGCTTGACCGTGATGAACTCCTTCAATCCACTCGACATGCACAACCTCGGCCTCAGCATCACGACAGCGATGCTCGACACCGATCCCACACCGCTTGGGGCGGTGCCCAGATTCCAGGGCGCCGGGCTTTACGCGATCTACTACACAGGTGACTTCGCCGCGTACCAGATGCTCGCGGAGCGCAACCGGGACAACAAGTTCGAGCAGCCAATCTATGTAGGCAAGGCAATCCCGAAAGGCGGACGCAAAGGCGGACTCATCGTCGCGGATCCGGAGAAGCCGACGAAGGGCACAGTGCTCAGCTCCCGTTTGAAGGAGCACGCCGGAACCGTCGAGAAGGCCACCAACCTCAACATCGAGGACTTCTGGTGCCGGTGGCTAGTCGTCGAGCCGATCTGGATCCCGCTCGGCGAGAACGTCCTCATCGCACGCACGGCACCGGTGTGGAACCGAATCGTTGACGGCTTCGGCAACCACGACCCAGGGGCAGGCCGACACGCGGGAGAAGTCAGCCGCTGGGACGTGCTTCATCCTGGTCGCGAATGGGCGCAGAAACTGAAATCCAGACGCGAAAGCGACACCGCCGAACACATCCAGGACGACATCACGGAATACCTCCGCTCCCGCCTGGAATGAGCGCCTTGTCCAAGACAAGTAGCAGCAACAGCTATGGTCCCTCGGAGTGAGACCGAGGACCAGCGTCCGCTGAACCGCTCACTGCATATGGTCTAAGCTCCAGGCTTCCGGCCAACCGCGTAGGTGACCTGCTTGCAGTCCGCATCGACGATATTGCTGAGCGCCTTGACCGATCTCCAGTCGTTCTCGGGAAGCGGGGCACTATTCGGCTTCGTGATGACAACGGTGATCGGCTTCAGTGGGTCTTCGGCACGGATCAGACAAGAATTCCAGATCAGTGCCTGGATTGCGCTGAGTGGGCCCCAGATTACAAACATCGACTGTCCTTTGCGATCCTCGGCGAAGCATCGCATGGGCTTTATCTGCAAAGTGTCCGGCATGAGCACCCACTGATCACCGAGCGCCAGTCGCACTACGGATTCGGCTCCGGGATATGCCCTTTTCGTGAAGGGCGCGATGGGGCCGGCGCCCTCCAATGCTCGTCGGTAGTCATGCGCGGGCCCATCCTTGATCCAGACTCTCACCTTCTCGGCGGGCATGAACGGTGCCAGCCGGGCACCGATCTTCGGGTCTTTGACGAATCGGTCGTACATCTCGCTGGCTGCGGACGCCGACAATTCCTCCCAACGTGCGGCGTCGAACTGCCGAACCAGTTCCGTGATGACCTCGCTTCGCACTTCCCGCGGTATCGCTGCCGCTGCCACTAGATCCCTCCGATCGGCGGGAACTCGAGTCGCACGGTGTCGTCAGCGCCACCGAGGTCGCCGATATCGGCCATCCACTGTTCGAGTAGGTCCCGCACGTGGAGGTCCTCGAAGACGAATTGGTTCCTGCCCAGAGACACCTGTTCGATCTCATCCTCGGAGACCTGTTCACGCATGTCATACAGTTCTGCGAGACGCCGGATATCGCTGACAAAGTCGAGCACCTCGACGTGTGTCTTCCCTTTCCGCAGCCGAAGTCCGCGGCCGAGTTGTTGGACGAATATCCGTCGACTGTGTGTCACCCGTGCGAAGCACAGGATGTTCACGTCGGGGACGTCGACGCCTTCGTTGAGGATGTCCACGGCGACCAAGATCGGTACTTCCCCCGAGCGGAACTTGAGGAGGCGCTCCCGCCGTTCTCGGATCTTCAGATTCGCGTGCAGGGTCGCCGTATTCTCCCATCCGGGTCGGAGCGCCAGGAGGTCGCGCATGCGCTCGGCGTGTTGGATACTTTGACAGAAGACGATGGCGCGCGGGCTCGTCGTCTGGTCCCAGACCCGTTCGAGATTTTCCTTAACTGCCTCGTCTCGCTCAGGAATGAAGAGGCGTTTATTGAGGTCTTTGATGGAGTAGCCGTTCTCGGACGCTTCCCGAACGAAGTCCCAGTCGATGTTGTCCGCGAATACGCGGTACTTCACGTCCGCGAGGTATCCGAGCTTCATTCCTTCTGAGATCGACACGCGGACGACCGGTTGCCCGAAGGTCTGCTCGATGTCGTACTTGTCGCCCCGCCACGGCGTTGCGGTCACGCCGAGCCGCTTGGCACCGGGCAGGAGATCGAGCATCGTTGCGTAGTTGCCGGTCTCGCCGACGTGGTGGGCCTCGTCGACGACTATGAGCCCCGGTGAGTAGCCCGACTCGATGTACGCGCGAGCCGTCGGGGCGACGCCGAAGGTAACTCCCGGTAGTGCGTTGGGCTTCGAGGAGCCGTTCAGGAGCCGTGTCGGGACGTTCTTCGGGACGTCACGCCACATCGCGCGTTCGAGTTGCTCGACCAGGTCGATCATGTGTGCCGTCACCAGGACTTGCGCTCCTGGATTCGCGAGTAGGAATCGTCTAAGCACCTGACCAGCCACCACGGTTTTTCCGAGACCGGTCGCCAGGTACACGAGAGCCTCACCCGATTCGGTGAGTGCTTCCCATGAAGCCTCAACCGCACGGTCCTGGTACTGGTGCAGAGTGAACGGTTTCACCCTGTCGGGGGCTTTCTCATACAGCGCTGCGAGACGGCCACCGTCCCACAGGGTGATATTGATTCCGACTTCTCGTAGGGCGTGCGCCCGTTGCTTGGCCTTCTGTGTAAAGCCTTGGGTGGTCACGACCACCGCTCGATGGATCTTGTAGTGCCTCATCGCGTTGTGCGCCTCATCCACCGCGTCAAGGTCGACGTTGCCCGACTTCTTCCACTTCGCCTGGAAGATCCAATCCTCACCGCGTAGCCGGGCGAGAATGTCGGCGCCCTTGTCGCCAGGGCCGTCGACGTTGACGACGTCGGTGAAGGCGATCAAGCCAAGTAGCCGTTCCAGCTGACGAGTGAATCCCTTCGGCCCTTCTTCGAGAAGGAACGGGGGGTCCAAGAACGACAACGTCATGCCGAGACGACCTCCGCATCGAGGAGCTCGGCCGTCATGAGGAACCGCGACAGTTCGAGGGTCTTGTGCGTCGCCGGTCCGGCAACCATCCTCCGCAAATCCGCGAGAAGCGCACCCACGCGTGCTACCTGTTCGGCTTGGGTGTCCTCGCCGAGCGGACCGTAAGTAGTGCGGAAGAGCGCCCCGTCCAGTACCCGTTCCGGGCAGTTGGTTACGAGGTCCTGGATCCCTTCCGCGCTCAGGTATCGGGCGAACTGGCCGCAGTCGATGGCGCCGGTCCAATCGACGTCGGGCGCGATGGTGACCGCAATGGTTTCGGCGGAGCGCCTTGAACCACTAGAGAGCGCACTCCAGAAGCCGCTCGGGTCTTTCGGAGCTAGGTCGGCGAGACGCTCGCGCATATTCTCGAGGAGAGCCTCAGCTCGCGCGCGAACAGCTGCGGCATCCACCCGACGATCAGGAAACTGTTCGAGAATCGACGTCACGAGTTCTTCGACCGGCCCGTCGAATGAGTAGACGTTGGTCAAGCGGGATGCGGCACACACCAGCGCGAGGTTCATCGGCGACCAACCGTATTGGGAGATCAGCGCAGTCCCCGAATCGACATACACCTCGATCTCGCCCGCGACGATACGAATCTCGTACGGCTGCTTACGATCATCCTTGATCAGATCCACCCCAGACGTGACGTAGACCCGCAGAACGGCCTGGGCAGTCCCAAGCCGCACCTCTGTGTCCGTGTCCGGCAGGAGAGTCGCGGCCTCTTGGTACCGAGCGAAGCGCTCGTTCTCGGTTTCCGGTTTGATCGGTTCCGGCTCGTCGGCCTCCGCAGAGTCAGCCGCGCCCACCTCGCCGTCCTCGCCGAGGTGAGACAGACCCTCCTCGTCCAGCCAGCTGTCATCATCATCGGGCGGAGACGATTCGGGGGGCGGCCCGTTCTTGATCCGATCGTGGTTCTTGGCTGCCTCGTACCACTTCTCGTCAGTCTCGAAGTCGGGATCGCCCCTTCGAAACTTCGTGCCCCACTTCCTTGCGGTGTCATGCATCGCCGTCTCGCCGTTACCGGGGGTGAGACAGCGCAGACCCGGGTCGTTGTCGCGGTAGGCGTTGAAGAATCTGCTCATCGGCGACGTGTTCTTCTGCCCGACGAGGCGCATCGCGATCTGCGGTCGCAGTGGTTCGGGCCCACGAATCTTCTCCACCATGAATCGCCACTCGCTCGACGATTTGTCGAAGTTGTTCTTTCGCACGTTTACAGGCGTGTGGTCGAGGTGAATCTCACCGACAATCCGTCCCATGCCTAGTTCGATCGGATACTCGAGTACGAACTCGCCGTCCGGCGTCTCCCAGTCGAACAGAGACTTGTCCTGGTAGGTGATCGCGCGACCGTGCCGCAAGAACGTCAGACCGAAGTCCGACTTGTCGGCGTAACGTTGGATGCCGAGCCAGCCCCAGATTCGACGCTCACGCTCCTGGATGTCGGTGCCCTCGCAGTCAACGCACTGTTCGTAGGCGGTGCCGTACCAGCGGCCACAATTCATGCAGGCGTAGGCATTGGTGAGAGGAACATTGATCCTGGTCGCCGCAGGGACCTCAGCGCCCTTGTACGTAACGGATCGGCTCGGATCCCAGATACAGGGCAGGTGGGGAGGGGCGGGACGATTGTTCACGTACAGTCGCTGATTCGCACCGCCCATTAGCTCGGCACCCGAATGCCCACCCTGAGGGTCACGCAGCATGAAGGTGTAGATGCGACCGAGGTGACCAACGGTCTCCTGAATGGCCTTGGTGGCCTTCAGCCGCGTAATGATGTCCTCGCGGAGCTTCGTCACCGTGATTAAGGTGCCGTGCTCTTCGCTTGCCTTGTCTTGGTACCGCAGAGGAACAACGTAAGTGGATTCACGCTGCATCGCCATGAGGTCGATGGTGGCGATTACCCATTGGTCATCGCCGCTCCGGCCGGTGCGAACCTCGGTTATTGCACCTAAGCGCGCTGTGGCGATGTTGAACCCCATCCCGAACAAGCCGAGGCTGCCGAAGCGCTGCTTGCCGGACGTCCCCGCGCTGAGCGCGTCCTGCAACTGTGTGGCTGACATACCACGCCCGTTGTCGACGACCGAAATCTTCGATTCCTTCGTGACCTCGCCGGTCTTTGGGAGAGTGATATCGATCCGTGGTTCCAGTGTCTGATCCGCCCGGGACGCCTCGACTAACTCGTCCAGCGCGTTGTCGACCAACTCTCCAAGGCATTGGTGAAGTTGGAGATCGACCTCCGCGATCATCTCCAGGATTCGCGGAGAGGGAGTCAGATTGAGCGTGCTCGGATGCGCTTCGGTCATGAGTTGTTTCCCACCGTGATCAACGCTCCGTGGACACCCGCAGTGAGGGTCTGCCCGAGGAGAACGGGGACCGAGTTGCCTGATCGACGCGTGACTCGCGGATTCTCATACGGGGTGGTGGAGACGACTGCAGTCTCGGGCATGTGGTTCCTCTGTGTTGGGCTGACTGGAAGCTATCTTGCCGTAACCCGCTGGACCATTCGCTGGCGGTCCCACGACACGCTGACCAGCCGTGTACGGCATGCCAGGCGCGACGGAGCAGCGCGAAGGAGCCTCCGCGACCACATACGATTTGCGGACTGCGGAATTGACGCGACGAGAATCGCGGCCGAACGAGGATCGTCGCCTGCTGAGGATTGGGACGGCGAGAAATACACGGGCCCACTGCTACCAACGGACCATGCATCCAACCCCGGGACGACGACGCGCTACTGCTTGTCGATCCCACCCGCGCGGCGGAGCAGCGAGAACGCGATCTCGCCCAAGCACAGGAATTCGAGGCTGCCCCCTCCGGCGATACGACGCCACCGACGGCCGGCAACGGTAGCGCGACAGCCGGCCGATCCATGCCCACCCGGCCAATACCCACACCGCCAGAGCGTCAAGTCCAAGACCCGGTACTTCGGCGCCGCAACGCTGAGCCCGGACTTCTACGCCCGCGACTTCGGACGCATACCTCGAATTGCTGAATCGCCGCCCTGGACGCTCTGTCTCGAATGTCAGTCAATCGAATGTCATCTGAGCGAATGTCATCTGAGCGAATGACATCTCCACGAAATCTTCCGCACCACCTGAATACGTGCAGACGTCGGACCTGCGGCTTGTCCAGGTGGGAGATTTCCGCCGCTGCGGAGTCAACTCCGTGGCGTGATGATTGTTGGCGTCTCGGCTATCTCGGCAGTCCGCCGCGGACCACCGTGGTGATCCGGCGTGGTGAGCCGAAGCCTCGCGGGTCGGATACGCCGTCGGTACGGTAGCTGTTCAGCTTGGGAGCCGGTCGGCACTTCCCGCAGAGAGGGTCCTTCGACTGCTTTAAGTTGTAAGGCGCCCCACACCGGGAGCACGGCTCGATCCTCGGGGGCTCAGTCGCCTGCAACCGAAGACTCTTGCTCGTGCGCTTGGGCCTGCTCCGTTTCCTGCTCATGGCTCAGATCTCCCTGATGAACTTGGCGACTTGCTTGGTTGCGGCTCCACAAGGGGAAGCTCGGTCCGAACGCGAGCGATCTCCAACACCAAATGATCCACACGCAGAGCATGCCAGTTGTGGGCGACACCGCCAGCTGAAGTCTGATGGCCCGGAACGCTGCGGGCAGGACGCAATCGCTATCAGCCGGGTGCGGGCCGCAATGTCACCTTCTACGTCCGCATTGACGTGTCCTCGGTCTCATGGCAGGACGTTCTCGCTGGATGTGAGAAGTAGAAGGCTGTCGCACGGGCGCGCGCCGCCCGATCTTCAAAGCTCTTATCAGGAATCAATGGACGAGTGGGAGGAAGTCCCTGTCTGACAGCATATTTGCACATGCCTGTGTCGCCAGCCTGCTCGTTAGGCGGTTGGGCCGGGCGGGCAGCCGACGACTTGACCGTGGATAGTGCAAGCGACGGCGCCGGCCACGGGCTGGCCTTTACAATCCGATTAACGCTCGTTGGAGCGGTGCGGCCTATCCGAGAGAAAGACGGTCCATCGAGTGACGAATCAATCGAACCGACCTGGTGGCGATGCTGAACGCAGCATCGTCGACCGGTGGCTCGCTAACGGCAAGCCCATCGAGTCCCACGGTCCGGAACCAGCCGTTCCACTGGTAAATCTCAACGCCGCCGGAAGTTTCGTAGGCGTGCCCTCACGAAGACCTCCGGCCCCCCTTCCGACGAGCTACGTGCCCAATGTGGTTGCTGGCATGATCGCCTGCCTGGGAATCGTGATCGGCAGTCTCGGGCCCTGGGCGGCCTTGCCCACTCTAACTTCAGTCGGCCCCGCCGGCACAGAAGGCGACGGCCTACTGACGCTGGTCCTTGCTGCAATGGGCGCAGCCGCCCTATTCGCGATTCTCGCGCGGGGTGGATTCACCAAGTACGGCGATCGCTGGGTCGCACCAATCGCCGGTGGGATCGTCGTTGTCATAGGCATCGCCGATGCGTCGAAGATCAGTGGCGGGGAAGTGGAAGTCATGAAAACGATGGTCGCCACGTCGGTTGGCTGGGGTCTATGGGTCGTCCTGCTGTCAGGCGCAGCGCTGAGCGTCACGTCGTTCACCGTCTCCCGGATCGTCGGCAATCGAACCTGACGACTCGTGCCGGCACTGATCCGGTTCGCCGATCTAGTCGGAACGTCTCTATATGCTTCTGCGAGAACCAAGGAAGTCGAGCCCCAGATTGAAGTGCGTGGTGGTGTTCGTAGGGATAAGGCGGGTGTAATGGTTGCGCAGGTGAGGAGTTCGGCCCTGGTGTCGGTGAACCTCCCGGGGTACATCGTCGCGTGGATTGCGAGTGTCGTCATCATTGTTAGCAGTGTCGCGCCCTGGGCGACCGCGGCGTTCATCTCTGTTCCCGGTACTCAGGCCGACGGCATGTTCACACTGGCACTGGGATGTGTCGCTGCATTGGTGCTGCTGATCAAGGCTGCGACGACCAGCCGATGGCCGCTGGTTGTGGCTGCCTTGTCGGGCGCCCTCAGCCTGGTGGTGGCTGTTGTGGACCTGACCAGAGTGTCCAGCTTCATCGCCGATGATGACCTCAATGGCGGTATGGCGTCCATCGGGTGGGGACTGTGGATGGTTGCGGTCGGCGCAATCCTCCTCGTCGTCGGTTGCGTTGTCGCTGGGATCGGCGCTTCACGCTCGGTCACCATTGCAACCAGCCCCAACGCTGCCGCTGGGACCATCGACCCAGCCGGTCCGCGCAATCTGACGGACCTGCTGGCTAGCGCTGCCCTGATTTGCGCTAGCGCTTTCGGTGGTGGGGTCGCGATTCTCGTCTGGCTTGATCTGCTATTCGGACTTCCACCGCTCTGACCGCCTAGAACGCAAGGGCATCTGACACACGAGTCCTATCGAGCCTCGAGCCGCGTCCGTTTTGACGAAGGCCAAAACGGACCCTGGCGACCGCAGAAAGGCGCTCAGCCCGTTTCGCCTCTTCGGCAGGTTCGGTAACAGCCTCAGGAGCCGATGGCCGGGACCGTTGGCGGCCACTGCTCACCCCCCGGCTCTATCAGGGCGAGTCCTCTGCGAGTTACCTGATGAAGTCATGGTCGCGATCAGCTCTTCGCCGTAGGCGCTAGGAGAGCCCCTCATTCCGTGAATTCTCCCTTACCGGAGGAAGATTCCGGCCCCAAATAGTCCGATGCAGTGGGAAAATCGTCGCGGATTCTCTTGCGCCCAAGGAGGCACCATGAAGTCTGATCTTGGTATCCGCAGTTCCCTTCGCATCCTTGCTCGTTCGCTCCCCATGGCAGCCCTGATTCTCCTGCCCAGCGCCGCAGTTGCCCTACCTGCACAGGCAGAGCCGGCGGTGGTCACCGAAGACACCTTCACTGATACCTCCGACCGTGTCGGACCCGCCTCGTACTGCTCGGATGGGCCGCTGTACAACCTCACCGAGACTTTCAACTTCTCGGTGCGCACTGTCGACACGAGTGCAGGCGTTCAGCGCCTCAACTTCCGGTACACGGTGCTGGTGACAGGGACTCCCGTCGATCCGGGCTTGCCCACCGTTACCGCCACCGGAGCCAGTGGTGGGGGGCTCACCAGCGGCCCAGCCGAATCCAACTCTAGTCAGCTACTGATCAAATGGTCGTTCTCCGACGGCACTCAGCTGACCGAGCGATCCCTGTTTCACTACACCTTTGCCAACAGCGATTTCACAAACTTCCGAGTGACCTGCAACAGCGTCCCGTAACGAAAGGCCGAGCAGTGGTCGGCGGTCGCACTGAACAGCTTGGTCTGGCCGGTATAGGGATGGCCAAAACGGACCCCGGTGACCGCAGAACGGCACTCAGCCCCTTTCGTCTCCTGGAACGGCCTCGGTTACAGCTGACGAAGCGGATGTCCGCGACCGTCAGCTACTGCTCGTCCCTAGAAATGGGTAGACGCAGGCATAGTCGACGAAACGTACGGACGTCGTCGGAAGCGTTAGGCCGTCCGCGCAAATGTGCGGACGGCCTAACGCTTCCCAACAAGCATCTTGGTATTGGGCTGTCACCGTGGGGGACAGACCAATACCAATCCCGAATCAGTGTCGATCGGTGAGTGCCTGGATCAGTGTTCTCAATCCGTCGGCATCGAGGTAGTCGACGAGGGCGTCGGCGAGCGTGGCTGGGTCGGCTTCCAGGCGACGGAAGGTGCGGGTGACCTTCGCCGCGGTGACGGGAGTTCTTGTTGGCATGCGGTTTTCAGGATCAGGTGTCGGATCCGGCTCGGGCTTCTTGTGTTCTCGCTGTTGTTCGGCTGCCCAGGCTTGGACTTGGGCCTCAGGTGGGACCTGGGCGAGTGAGCGGGCGGTGCGGACGGCGAGCTCGCCCTTGCGGAGTGCGGTTTGCAGTTCGGGGGCGAGGTTGAGCAAGGATCGKCGGTACGAGATCCACGCCTTGGACTTGTTGAGCCTGAGGGACGCCTTGTCGACGGTTCCGCACTCGTTGATGAGGAGTTCGACGGCCTTGGCCTCTTCGATGACGTCGAAGTCGCGGCGGCCGACGTTCTCGATGACCGCCGCGGCGAGTAGGGTCTCCCGGTCCTTGGCGACCTCGTCTTTGACGACGATGTCGAGGTTGGGGCGGCCGAAGTTTTCGGCGGCGGCAAGGCGCCGGCACCCGTTGATCACCACCCATCGGGCGAGCCCGATCTTGGTTTCGTCTTCTGGATACAGCTTCAGGTAGGCGTCCCGGGTGACTACCAGGGCGGGTTGGAGTTGGGTGCCGGTGATCGAGACCAGATCGCTGAGATCGCCGAGGTCATCACGCGGATTGCGCGGATTCGGTGCCAGCTCGCTCAGGGGCACGTTGGTCGGTGTCCCGCCGACTGGGGGACGATCGACGGGGGAGTTGTCGCCCACGACGCCGGCGAGGGTCGCGAGGTTGGTGCGGGTGCCGCGTGCCATCACCGACCACCGTCGATCCGCAGTTCCAGTGCCAGCCGGTAGAAGTCCTCCCGGGCCTGCAGCGCCACCCGGTTGGCGGGGTATTCGGTGACCACCAGGCCGTCGGCGCTGGCCCGGGCGTGCAGTTTGTAGTGCCGGATGACGGTCTTGGCGAGTGGCCACTTGTTCGCGCGGACGAAGTCCTTGGTTTCCTCGAGATCGGACTTGCCGTCGCGAGGGTCCCAGTTGTTGATCACCACGGTGTACGGAATTCCGCGGGGCTCGAGGATCTTTCGGATGGTCCGGGCGGTCGGGTCGAAGGACAGCGGTTCGGTCTCCATCGGCACGATGACATGATCGGCAACCTCGAGCACCGTTCGTAGCGCGTCGGCGGCCGGTCCGCGACCGAGTGGGTCGGAGGTGTCGTCGGCGGCGTTGAGGTCGATCCAGCCGGGGGTGTCGACGTACACGTGGCGGATGCCGGGCAGCTGACCCAGCTGGCGGAGCCCGTTGAGGTCGTCGTGGGCCTGCACGACGTGAAACGGCAGGTTGTCGAGGCGGTCCGCCCACCAGATCGCCGAGCCCTGCGGGTCGACGGAGACCGCGGCGACCGGGGAGGTGGCCTCGGGATCGTCATCCTGGTTGAGAACGTCCGCGGTGACGGCGGCGAGATTGACGGCGACGGTGCTCTTTCCGACGCCGCCCTTCTGATTGAGAAGGACATGAATGGTCATGGGACCCTTTCCGTTTGCTTCACCCACTCGTGTGGGCTACTTCGGACGGAGAGCACGGTACGGCACCAGGAGGTCGCGGCAGGTCCGACACGCGGCGGGGTGGCGAAATGATGTACGGATCGCCCAACGCGCCTCACGATGTCCGTTTTGTCTGTTGTTCACCGCGGTGAACAACAGACAAAACGGACATCGTCAGTTCAGTGCTGTGCGAAGAGTGTCTCGACGAGCGCGGCGGCGGATGCGGTCTTCGCCGCGGTTTTCGTGGTCGCGTCGGCGGTGGCGGTGTGGCCGGCGAGGTGCACGGTGGCGGTGAAGTGGGGTGCGTGTGAGGGCCCGTCGGTGTGGAACTTCCACTCGGGCGGGGCCTGATGGTTGTTCTGGGCGAGACTCATCAGCCAGGCGGTGGGGTTCGACAGTGCCTTGGACTTCTTGGCCCCGTCCAGATTCAGTGCGGCCGGCGTGGTTTTCCGATGTGGTTCGACGGACTTGGCGGGATCGGAATCCTGCGGCGCCGGTGGGGGAGTCGTTGGATGTGGGGATGGCTGAGTGGTGGGCCAGTCCGGTTCCGTGTCGGGGTGGTCGGTGCCGGTCAGCTGCGCGCGCAGTGCCGCCCAGAGGGCGGCCTGTTCGGCCGGCTTCTTCGCGGTTGCGGTGGTCCACGGTCCGCGAATGCCTCGGTGGGTGGCGCGGGCGGCGAACAGTGGGTTGTGGTCGGCACCGTTGCGCCGGATCTCGAGATCGGTGGGAGGTTGATCGGGGTGGGCTTGCTGCCACACCGACGCCACGCTGGGGCCCATCTCCGGATGGGTGTCGGCGAGGGTGTCCAGGACGCGGAGCTGGATGGGACGCCAGGTAGGGTCGGCGGCGTCGATCAGGACCGCGACGTCCGGGGCGGTCATCAGGTCGGCGTCGACGCGGCGGGCGAGTTCGGCGGCGAGTTCGGCCCGAAGCGGTCCGGCGGCTTCGGCTTTGAGGACCTTGTGGAATCGTCGACCGTCCAGGGCGGTGAGATCGGCGGTGGCCGCCTGTTCGGCGACGATGCGTTGGTCGGCGTGCTTGAAGTGATTCTTCTTCGCCTCCCGGGCGGCGCGGGTGCGCCGGTTCAGGTCCGCGCCGAGGGCTGCGAGCTGTTCCCCGGTGTAGGGGGTGGGGGAGTGGTCGAGGTGGGCGAAGATGATCCGCTGGTTGATCAGGTCGGCCACCCGCCGCAGCGGGGAGGTGACATGGCTGTAGGCGCTGAGACGGAGACCGTAATGTCCGTGGACCGTCGGATCGTAGGTCGCGGCCCGCAGCGTCGACAGCAGGCGGCCACGCAGTTTCGCGAACAGGTCCGGGTCCCCGGCCGCGGCGGCGATCTCGTGCATCAGCTCGTCGGTGCTGCCGGCGACCGGGTTGGGTCGGTGGTTGCGGAAGAGGATCGGCAAACCCTGTTCGACGCACCAGAGGGCGACCGTCTCGTTGGTGGCGATCATCAGCTCCTGCACGATGACGTAGGCGACGGTCCGCAGTTCGGCGGCGATCGCCACGATGGCCCCGTCCTCATTCGCCGCCCAGCCGCGGGTGAGGTCGTAGAACGCCAGGGCACCGCCGTCGCGGCGGGCGCCAAGCAGGACCTGCGCGGCCGCATCCGCTGCAGTCAACTGGGGGTGCAGGGGATGCGCCGTGTCGGTCAGGATGCCAGGCACCTGTGCGTGATCGACGGCCACGCACCGGCCCGACGGGATCTGTCCGCGGCCGACGGTGACATCGACCAGCCGGCCATCGGTGGTGAGGGTGCCGGTGACCCGCAGGCTGGTTCGCCGCGATTCGGTGGTCAGGGTGGCGGCCTGTTCGGCTGTGTCGCCGAGCATCGGAATGGTGCGGCTGCGCAGATACCGGGTCTCGGCCCGCAGGAACGCCTGCTCGTCGGCGACCGACCCCAGTTCCACGACGTCGGCGACGCCGGCGATATGAACCTCGACCGACCACCCGCGGCCGTCGGCCCGAGGGATGACGGAGAAGGCGTCGTCCCGGTCCCGTGCATGCTGCGAGTCGATCATCAGCAGCGTCGACACGTCGGTAACTGTGGAAGATGTCATGGTCGCCGCACCCCCTTGGTTCTACAGGCCTCCGACGATAGCCAATCTTCCCCGGGCACCGTCAGCGACGCGCCCCTGGAGCATCGCCCACGCATCCTCGAAACCGGCTTCGGGTACGGTTTGTTCACCGCGGTGAACAACGGACAAAACGGACACTCCTCGGTGGCGTGAGCCTGCGTGTCGACCCATCCGGCTGGGGTGCCGCCTCGAATCGCACAGTGTGTCCAGCGGCAAGCGCTGCGGCTCGAGAAGGTGAGATCGGTATGGATTCTGTTCCTGGCCCCACGCCCGACACTGTCGGGGAACCACAGCAGCGGCCCACGCTGACGCCACGCGAGCTGGAGATTCTTCGCCTGTGGCTGCGGAGTGAATCGAAGACCGTTGCCGCAGCCGACCTGGGAATTAGCCTGGGCACGATCAATACCCACCTGATTCGGATCCGGGCGAAGTACGCTGCCGCAGGCCGCCCCGTTGCCGACAAATCAGGCTTGTTGATCCGGGCGCTGCAGGATGGGCTGGTGTCTCTCGCTGAGCTCTGACGCAACGGTCCACTTCATGCTGTAGCACGTCAGAGCGCTGCGGAGGGGTGGCCCGTCGGTCTGTCCAGTGTGCAGATCTGACGGGCGCGTGGTCGCAAGTCGAGTACGAGTTTTCTTCCTTTGCAGCGACTCACGCAGATCATCATCATCTCGCCGGCGTCTTGCTGGTCGGGAGTCAGGTATTCGTCTCGGTGATCAGGCTCGCCTCGAGCACCTGCCACCGCCACCCCTGGTCGGTGTCCGACGCCCCCGGGGCGTGGGAAGGGCGGTGCCTCGGTCATGTTCGTTTGTCAGGTCAGAGCTTTGCTAGTCCGGCAACGTTCCTCCGCCTCGACCCGCACAACCAGGCGTGTCCAGCGATGAATCGGTTCGTTGGTGGCTTCCGGCATCGGGCTCCTCCCGTCCGACGCGCCGATCGGCTCAGACGGGGCGCACATTCTGGGCGTAAACCCCTTTCGGTCCTCGGCCGACCTCGAACTGCACCCGCTGATTCTCCTCGAGTGACTTGTACCCGCTGCCCTGAATCTCGGAGAACTGGACGAAGAGGTAGGCGCTGCCGTCGTCGGGGCTGATGAATCCGAAGCCCTTCTCGCCGTTGAACCACTGCACTGTGCCCTGCGCCATGGTCGTTCACTCCCTGCAGCCGACGAGGCGGCGCCTCCCACCGAGGGCCGATCTCGACACCCTGACCGTCCCCGTACCGCGGATGGCCGGAGGGTCGAACAACTGGTGTCCTCGATCGGAGGATGCCAGAACTAGCACCCTGTGTGTAGGGGCGAAGGTCCTACAGCATTCGTCTCGGCACGCGAGCGCGATTCGTACGGCCAGCGCCGCCCGACACTCCCTGAGGCTGCGCGAGATTGCGCTACGCACCACCCGGGCGGTCGGCTCCCCTTCGCGGACGGCGCTGACCGGTTCCCAGGCTAGCGACGGTGTCGGGGGAACGGAAGGCGGGCTCAGGTGGGAGCGTGTCCGTTCGGCCGGTGGTGTCGTCGCGCGTAGAAGCGGTCCCGCTGCTCGTCGAGCAGGAKCAGGCCCCGGTGTCGGATCCGTTGGTGYTCGCGGGCGATCAGCAGGTGGACGGCGACGATGTGTCGAGTCAGGGCGWCGGCGCGGCGGGCCGCGTTCTCGTCGTCCAGCAGGTAGGCGGCGGCGCGGTCGCCGGCGATGAGGAACCGCTCGTAGGCGAGCCGAGTGGGTGCCTGCTCGTCGAGATGGGATTGCGCGATCACCTCGACCAACTGCAGGGGAACCCGCAGCAGTCGGTAGGGGAACCGGAGAAGGGACATCGTGAGACCGCCGAGCGTCACACCGCGGATCGTAGCCCTCTCGATGACCCTGGGGACATTGATGCGGAAATCGGGGGTCGGCCTAGGGCTCGCACGTTGGGTTCAGGTCGCGCTGTCGCGGGTAACCCGAGAACCAATCCGAGACTCCCCCAACCAGGACCGATCCGATGACCTACAGCTAACGGAGCCGTTGCGCCACTGCCACCGACTGGAATCGGGGGACGCGGGCATAGAGTCAACGAACGTGCTGGCGTCATTGGAAGCGTTAGGTTGTTCGCATGCTGTGCTCGACACACAGTTGCGCAGCGTGGGCATCCACCAGTGGAGATCGCTCGAGGCCGCAGGCATCTTCGGTGATGGCCCCAAACGGCGAATCGCAGGTGATCAAACAGGATTCCCGTATCACTTGCCAGTAGGCACGTTGTATTCCATTTGTGGAAGCAGTATATCGGGTTTGGTACCGCATTGAATATCGTACGGCTCCGTATCGATACATAGCCTAATTCCCGCTTGACGTGCATCCTCGTTCATTCTCTTCAAGTAGGAATCCGTGAGCTGAACCGCAAAAAGTCGCCATTCGTTAGGGCGGAAAGGTTCTGGGCATGCATCCGACGTAAAAGCTTGGTCGCCTTCGTTCTTGCACGATCTTGCGCCTTCATCTGCAGGAGTGTAACCCTTCTCGCTCGTTCCTATGCCGAATTCGTTCGGATATGCAGTCCTCTCGCCCGTATTCCATACCTTCGCAACCAAGTAACGTTTCACGCCGACGCCTGTCCACTCATCAAACGGGATCGTCCCCGAAAAAGTGGCGGTACCTTTGTCTTTGCCCCAGTATGAGTTGTTTTTAGGACCCTGGCCCGGGTTATCGATTTCCACCCATACATCATCTGGGAATTCAAAAACGACGCCAGTGCTTTCGACCAGCCGTTCCTCGAGTCTGAAGCCTTGCTGCTGTAATTCGTACTGCAGTTTTTGTATGTCGCGCTGTGTTTTCTGCGTGTCGACCGACTGGCTCGACAGGTTGACCTGATCTTTCTGTAAGGCTTGTTGATGCGCCCATAGCCCACTCGAAACGATGAATGAGATAATTGAGACAACTACAGCGAAAAAGGCCAGCGTGTTACGCGTCGCATCGGACGCCCAGCCGTCATTCTTGGTTACGTCATTCTTGGGCACGTCATGCTTGGCGGCGTCGTCATTTATGGGGGTCGCTCCCTCATGTGTCGTGACCTCGTCGTGCAACGAGACGTGCTCAGCGTCTTGTTCCACTGTCTACCCCCACTCTGCTGTTAAGAATAGAACTGGACTTGGCGATCACTGTTGCTCTGTACTCGCCGCTTTCGTAGTCAGCATTCCCTTTTGGGTGCAATCTCCTCGGATGCCGCCGGAGCTAAAGGCGATCCAAGACTTCGAGGTTGCTAGCGTCGAGACCGGTTGGTTTCAACCTTAATCGTCCTCGCCTGCAGTGACGATGTCACGGGTGATTCGCATATCTAACCGGTGGACATTCAGCGGCGCCCATCGCGAATCTGGTAAACCCGCTCTCGACTGACTCCTGCCGCTCCTGCGAGCCGTGTAGCTGAACCACCGTCGCGCATTGCATCGCGGAGCGCGGTACGCCACGCCAGGTCCTGCCGGCCCGCCTCAATCTCCGCCTGCGCCTTGGCGAATGTCACGTGTTTGACGATCTGCTCCCATTCGACGGCCTCGACATCCACGATCCTGTAGCCACTCTCGACCGCGGGCGTGTCGCCGCTGGTGATCCGCCACCCGTTCGCCGCCAGGACGTCCTCTGGGACTTCGTCGGCGGCCAGGGGATAGCGGGCAACGAAGCCCTCACCGGTGGGATCGTCCGGCGCGGTCATCACGAGGATCTCAGGATCGCCGAGAGCGACGGCGTCGCTGGTCACGATGTGAGCGGCATAGGTCGACGACATTCTGTCTCCTTCATCTGCGGTTCTGACCTGTTTCGTAAAGCACGCTACACACTTTTCGTAAAGCACGCTACACGCTTCACCTTTTCGTATCGTTTCGTTTCATAACAATCATGTAATGAAACGAAACGATAATGTGTTACGATTTACCTCACGTCAACGGTGGGAGCGTCGAAATGGCTGAAAACAAGCCGGGTAGGCCCCGGGAGTACGCGTCGGACGCTGACCGAGTCCGGGCCTGGCGGGCGCGGCAGAAGCAGGAGACCGCCTCGGCCGCGGCGGAGGCTGAGCTACCCAACGACCCCGCGGAGGCCGCGGCGGCGTTGGCGCAGGTCCTGCCGTTGCTCCGGCAGGAGGCCGGCGGCGCACTGGAAAGGCTGTCTGCGGTTGCTGATCGGATCACCGGTGCGGTCGACCTGCTCGGGGATCCGGCAGCGATAGACGCCCACCTACGCCGCGCACAGGTCACCGCTGCCAAGGTGGAGGCCGACGCCGCCGCGGAGATCGAAGACCTCCGTAACCAGCTCGACGCGGCGATCGATGACCGGAAGAACGCCGACGCTGTCGCCCAGGCCGCCGAAGCGGCGGCCGCGGAGTCATCGACAGCGCTCGCCGATGCCCAGCGTGAGCACGCTGAGCAGCTGCAGGCCCTGCGGGTAACGCAGCAGCAGGAGCTGGCCGCGCTCGCTGACGAACACACCGCAGTCCTTGATCGGTGGCAGCAGCAGTTCGACACCGCGGCCGCCGAGCACCGCGACCAGGCGGCAGAACAACAGAAAATCATCGAGTCCCTCCAGGCCCGCAACACCGAGCTCGGCAGTGAGATCGACCAGGTTCGGACTGAATCTGAACGCGCACTGGCAGCGTCGACGGCCACCATTGCCCGTCTCGAATCCGATCTCGCAGAGGCGCGGACCGCGGTGCAGTCCGAACGCACCCGAGCGGATGCAGCCCGCGACGAACTCGCCACCACTAAGGCGGATCTCGCCACTGCCCAGGCGCAGGCAGCGGCCGCTCGCGAGCGAGCCGGCGAACTCCGCGACGAGCTCGGCGCCACCAAGGCGGATCTGGTGACCGCGCAGGCGCAGGCAGCGACCGCCCGCGAGCGAGCTGATGAGCTGCGCGCCGAACTCGCCGAGGCGCGTACTGCCGGCGCGGCGACCAAGGACGGCGAGCGGGACACGAAGTGACTCTCAGGGGTAGGCGTGCGTTAGGTGTGCGTGTCTACTGCCGGACTGCAGCGACGGAGTCGACCCTCAGGGGTTGCTTCGGCGGCGGGACAGGACATCTGCTGGCGCCGCGCGACAGTTCAGGGCGCTACACCGTCTCAGACGGACCGAACCCCGGAGGGCGCGGCCGTGTTCGATGACCTTGACGCAGCAGAGGACGCTGTCGAATCGGCCGATTTCGACCTCCCGTGGGAGGCGCACTTCGAGGTCCGGACCGGCGACGGGAGTGGGCCGAGAACTTCCCGGAGTCAGACCATCCGGCCCGGCACCCATAGATCCCCGGGGCTCGCGGAGTTTTCTGATACTGCCAGTACTGTCATCCGGTCTGTGCCGGAGAACGAGGAGTGGAATCTGTGGCACGCAAGGTCGTAGTTGAGATGGTCGACGACATCGACGGCACAGCCTTCGGTGAGGACGGCGAGAGCATCCACTATGCAGTCGACGGCGTCGAGTATGTGATCGACCTGAAGGACGAGCACGCGAAGGAACTCCGCGAGACCTTCGAGTACTACATCGCGCACTCCACCCGGGTCGGCGGCCGCAAGCACCGCGCGGACCGACCGGGTAACCCCACTGCCGGGAAGCGGCCATCGGGCGAAACGAAGAAGATCCGCGCCTGGGCGCTCGAGCAGGGCTACGAGCTCTCCTCCCGCGGTCGTATGCCCGCCGAGGTCGAGCAGGCCTTCCACGACGCCCACTGACGGCCTCGAACAGGAGACACAAGGGGGAGTATGCGTTTCAAAGATGAGCACCCAGACCTGTTTCGGCAACTACATCGGACCCGCAATGCCGGGGTCGATCTTGATTCGATCACCGCATCTTCACACGAGATGCTGTGGTGGCGTTGCCCTGTTGGTCACGAGTGGCGAGAAACGCCGCTGCAACGGCGATCGCACGCGACGTGGAAGCAGGGGGATCTCCACGCATGCCTGTACTGCGTAGCCCCTGGCTGCCTCGTCTACAGCTGCGGTCATCGTAGGTTTCGGCGCAGTGAATCCACCTTCCGTGTGCTCGCCCACCCGTGCGACAAGTGTGAGAGCACAGAGCACGCACAACTGATTCTCGACGCCCTGGACGATTCGGCCGCGGCCGCGGTCCGCATCCTCGATGAGAGCCCGCACTACGCCCAGTTTTGCGGCAAGGCGGCCGACGCAGTCGAGTGGTGGGACGAGATCTTCCCACTGGTGGAGGCATATTTCGTTCGCATGGTCAGCGTGTACGCCGCCATCGCGACCGTCGAGCATCGTCCCACGCTGAGCGAGCCGACATCGAGCCTGCTCGGCGCGTGCATGCTCCGCATCCTCGATGCGCTGCCGCAGGACTGCCGGGAGGACATGCACTCGGCCGTGCCGGAAGATGCCGGGCACTTTCATGACCGGTATCTTCCCGGGCGGCATCATCACGAGATCGCATGGGCGTTGAAGAAGCTCGGCTTCGACATCGTCGACACACCCCTACAAGACGACATCGAGCGGCGCGTGCAATTCTGCGAGCAACAGCGCTTCTCCGCGACCGGTGACCTGCCTCCGGTCAACCTCGCAGGGAGGCACTATCCCGCCTTTAATCATCTGCCTCGGGACCGCGAGAGAGGGTCGTTGTCCGAGTTGCAGGGCTTCCGCCCGAAGCAGCTCCCACCACGGATCACCGCAGTTCGGGTCAGGCTCGACGAATCCTCACCCGCCGAGACCGGCGACCCCCTCGGCCGAACGCACGTCGGCTACTCCCCGGATCTCACGCCGCAAGAACTGTGGGAGCGCGGACGCGGAGTGTGGAAGTTCCGTGCCGACCACGTCGCCGCATCAACGATCGTCCTCATGGTCCACGACAAGACTGTTGTCCTGGTGGCATCGATCACCGGACTCACCCTGCACCGCGGCGGTCTGGCCATTCTCGGTGAACCGCTTACTGACCACCCCCTCATCGGCAAGCCTGACCCGCTGCATACACCGAACCCCCTTGCCTATGGCGTCATCAATTTCTGACCGGTCGCCCCGTGAGAGTTGGCCGGCGCATCGGAATACCACCCGCTCCGCCGCTGTTGAAGAGAGCTGACGGTGGCGCGCATACCCCGGGTACCACACCAGAAAAGTCGCTGCGAGCGACCACTTGCCGAGAGGCGATATGGCGTCACTGTCACCCCCTGGCCGGGTAAGACCTGCATTGCGCAGCGTTCCCAGGCGTAGGGGGATGAGGAGGGCCGCTGACGCCGGGGAAGGTGTCGGCGGCTTTCCTCTGGTCGGGCTACAGATCCTCCACCCGGACCGATTGAAAATCGACGTCGAAGCGCCGGCCTTTCAGCGAGGGATGGCGCAGCCCACCCGCCGTGTGGGCCCTGTACGCGACGTCCACGACCAGTCGAGGATTCAGCCACTGAACCCCGGGGAAGGTCTCCGCGGCCGCTGACGGGTCCGTGAGAGGGCTGCTAGGGCGTTCCAGCGGCCGGAAGTCCTCCCGGAGCTGTCGGCGCATCGAGACCGTGAGTCCGCTGGAGACAGAACCTACCTGGACTAACCGTTCTTCCGCGTCGTACGCTCCGAGGATCAGCGCCGCGACCGATCGACTCGAGCCGACGAAGCCGATCACCAAAACTGAACTGCGCGTGCGGATTGCATGCTTGACCCAGGATCGGCTACGCTGGCCCGGAAGGTAGATCGACGCCGATCGTTTGGCCAAAATTCCTTCCATGCCAGCACTTTTCGCGGCATTCAGCATGATTTTGCTGCTCTGATTTTCCCAGTGTGGAGGGACGGTGATGGGCAGGCCACCGACGTCCTGGATGACCGAATCCAGCTCGGCCAGCTCCGCCCGCCGCTCCAGATATGACGCTTTCGTGAGATCGTCTCCTTCGAGCGCGAGGACGTCAAAGGGTAAAAATGTCACAGGTATTCGACGTTGTAGCGGCTTCGTCGCATGGGTGACCCCCAGTCGGCGCTGGAGCAGCCCGAAGGATGGCGTGCCCTGATCGAGAGCTACCAGTTCGCCGTCGAGAACGATGCGTCCGTGGCCGCCGAACGCGGCCGTCAATGCCTCGGCGATCTCGGGATACGAGGGTGTCACCACGTTCATGTTGCGGGTCCACAGCACCGGCTCGCGGCCGCCGCCCACCGAGGCCAGCATGCGGCACCCGTCGTACTTCATCTCGAAACTCCATGGCCGTTCCGCCGTGTCGTCCGGAAGCGTGCCGGCCGTGGCCAGCATGGGCGCAATCAGCCGCATAGCCCCGATTGTGCCCGTGACCTGGGAGCTACGCAGGTAGAAGGCTCAGGAAAGCGTGTCGCCGGGCGGCGCGCGATAGGTACAGGGTCAGTGCCAGGAGTTCCACCAGAGAACTATGGGCACCAGCCAAGGTGTCCACACCATCCAGCTCGTTCCCGACCCGTACGGGGGGATCGGAATCACCGTCATCACCTCCGGGGTTAGTTGAATGGAAGCGACTGCCACCACCTCGTTGCTGCAACCATTGCGTCGACAACAGGCGTGAGCCAGGGGTACCAGAACAAGAGTTCCATCGTGATCTCCTTGGTCGGAAACGGGCTCAGTTGAATGGAAGCAACCCCCTCCTGCGCTGTGTATCGCCCGCCGGAGGCGGATCGGTACAGCTACCCAATCGAGTGGGCCCCCATAGATGCAGGCCGAGTGATGGCGGATTCACCCCAGATCGCAAAGAGAAACAGGCCGCCACGCACCTGCCAATCCGCGGAACACCGCAGATCAGGACCGTGATCAGATCACCGGTCTGGGCAGTGAGTGGCGACCTGTTGCTCGTCGCGGTTGTCAGAGTAGATCGTCCCTCTGACAGACCTCCGCTAGGAACTCAGAGACGATCAGGACTTCGCCGGGACGAGAAACTTCACCGCGACGCTGAAGGCGTATTTTCCTGGGCTGTCCAGTAGGGACTCGATGAGTGCATGGCCGTCCTCATCGATGCTGAGGATTTTGAACTTCGAGACCCCTTGAGGGTGGAGCATCACCGTGTCGCCTGTTGTCAGACCCGCGCGAGTTCCCGGATTCTCGGTCATACACCACGATGAACCCGTACGGATACGGTGCGCAAAGCACCAGATGCGGCCGGGTTCGCACCTCAGCTGCGCACTGACAATGAGTCACCGTAAGGGATGGTCAGATCCTGGACCGCTGCTTCATCCCGCGTGTGGTGTCGCGCCCGATGATTTCCTTCATGATTTCCGTCGCGCCGGCGTAGATGGTCGCGCCGCGCGCATCGAGGAAATCTCTCGCTATGGAGTACTCCTTGATGAATCCGTAGCCTCCGTGGAGTTGCAGGCACCGTGTGACGACACGCTGATGCAATTCGGTGGCCCACCATTTGGCCATCGCGGCATCCACATCTGTGAGCGTGCCACGCGATTGTGCACTAATGGCATTGTCGACGAACGCCTGGGTGACTTCGATTTCGGTGCGCATCTCCGCAAGCTCGAATCGAACGTGTTGTAGGTGTGACAGGCTCGATCCGAATGCTTTTCGTGTAGTGGCATGACAGACCGTGGTGTCGAAACTGCGCCGCATCGCGGCCATCGAAGCGACAGCCACACTGAGTCGCTCCTGCGGAAGATTCCCTTTGAGGTAGCGGAACCCTTCATTCAGCTGACCCAAGAGGTTGGTCCGGGGCACGCGCACACTGTCGAAGTGCAGCTCGGCCGTGTCTTGGCTCGACAAGCCGATCTTGTCTAGCTTCCGTCCGCGGGAGAAGCCTTCCATTCCACGTTCGACGACGAGGAGGCTGAATCCGTCTCTTCCGGCGGACGGGTCGGTGCGGCACACCACGATCAGGATGTCAGCGAGAACGCCGTTGCTGATGAAGGTTTTGCTTCCGTTGAGAACGAAGTGGTCGGGGTGTGGCTCGGCGACGGTCGCGATACCCGCCAGGTCGCTGCCTGCTTCGGGTTCGGTCATTGCGATGGCTGCCACGGTGGTGCCCTCGCACAGGTTGGGTAGCCATCGACGTTGTTGTTCCTCGTTGGCCAGCGACACGAGGTATGGCGCGATCAGGTCGTTGAAACCGCTGATGTTCATGGTTACTGCGAGTGCGCCGGCATAGGCGAGTTCTTCGATGACGACGGCGTTGAATCGGAAATCGTCGACGCCTCCCCCGCCGAATTCTTCGGGCACCGACATCCCCAACAGCCCTGCTGCACCTGCCTCGGTGAACAGTGATCGGTCGACGATGCCGGCTGTTTCCCAGTCCGAGAGGTTGGGCGCAACCTTGTTCTCGACGAAACGGCGGACTGAGCTTCGGAAGTCCTCATGGACGGATTCATACAGCGTGCGCTTCACTGAGTTCTCTTCTCGATCAGTCCAGGAAGCGGAACACTGGTTGAGCGATGCAGACGGGCTTGTCCACGCCCTCGCACTCGATCACGACATCGGCGACGACTTGCACACCGCCGGCGATGGTGTCGACGGGCCCGAGCGTCGCGCCGAGTCGGATCTTCGATCCCGCGGGAACGGGAGCTGGGAAGCGGACCTTGTTCAACCCGTAATTCACTGAGAGAGAAGTTTTCTCGACGACCAGAACTTCACCCAAGAGTGGGATCAGCAGTGACATAGTGAGGTAGCCGTGGGCGATTGCCGTGCCGAACGGGCTTTCCTTCGAGGCGCGTTCGGGGTCGGTGTGTATCCACTGGTGATCGTCCGTTGCGTCCGCGAATTGGTTCACACGCTCCTGGGTCACATCGATCCATCGGCTGTAGCCGAGATGTTGTCCGACGAGTGGGTGGAGATCGCTCGTGGTCGTGACAGTCGTAGTCATTGCGTTCCTTCGTGTATTACCGGTCAGTGAGTGAACGTCGATGCCGTCCGCGCTCCGGGCGCACATCGAGTGCATCAGGAGCCGCTTCAGCTGCGTGTTCCCCTCAGGTCGTCGGTGTCAGTGCGTGCTGGTAGTACGCCAGACTCTGCGGGTTGGCCATTGTGTTCGGGTTGGCCACGTCACGGGGGTCTGCACCGTGCAGGATCCGTTTGACGGGCACTTCGAGCTTCTTCCCGGTAGTGGTGCGGGGGATCTCGGGCGCAACGAGTATGAGATCGGGAATATGCCTGGGCGACAGGGTGGCACGGATGGTCTCGGAGGCGATTTTCCGTAACGCGTCGTCGTCGACGTCGGTTGCGGCGACGACGAACAACACCAGGTGGCCGTGTCCGGTCTCTGGATCGTCGAGATGGACGATCAGACTGTCCCCGATTTCGGGGCGCGCCTCGAGCACCGAGTAGTACTCGGCTGTGCCGATACGGACGCCTCCGCGGTTGAGAGTCGCGTCGGATCGCCCGCTGATCAGGACCGATCCACGATGGGTGATGGTGATCCAGTCACCTTGTCGCCAGATGTTCGGATACTTGTCGAACCAGGTCGTGTGGTAGCGGCTGCCGTCCGCATCGTTGTACAAGGCCACTGGCATGGCGGGAATCGGTCCGGTGATCACGAGTTCGCCGTCGGTATCGACGACGGAGTTGCCATCCGCATCGTAGGAGTCGATGGGGATGCCCAGTGCTCGGCAGGAGATTTCGCCTGACCAGACGGGGGTCATCGGGGATGAACCGACCAACGTCGATGCCACATCGGTACCCCCGCTGATGGATCCGAGTTGTACCGAACTGCCGAAGTTCTCGTAGACCCACTCGTACCCGGTTGGCGGCAGAGGTGAGCCGGTCGATCCCACGAACCGTATCGCGGTCAAGTCACCCACCGATTGCAGATCCAGTCCCTGGCTACGGCACGCAATCAAGAAGGACGCGCTCACCCCGAAGTGGGTGACCTTCTCCTGCGCGGCAAGGCGCCACAGCGTGCCGAGATCCGGGTGCACGGGATTGCCGTCGAACAGTACGATCGTCGCACCGGAGAGGAGCCCGGAGACGACGGTGTTCCACATCATCCACCCGGTGGTGGTGTACCAGAAGAAGCGGTCCCCGAGGTCGAGGTTCAGATGTAGTGCACCATCTTTGAGGTGCGTGAGCAGCATGCCTCCGTGGCCGTGCACGATGGACTTGGGAAGTCCCGTGGTGCCGGACGAATAGAGAATGTAGAGCGGGTGGTCGAAGGACACCCGCTCGAACTCGAGGGGCGCGGACTTCTCGACGAGTTCGTTCCACGTCACCATGTCGTCTTGGGCCGGTCTATCCGGGTGCAGTGAGGACACCAGTACCGCTGCCTTGACGGATGGGAGACCCGCGCGCAGGCGTCGGTGCTCGCCGGAGACGTCGACCTCTTTGCTTCCGTACCGGTATCCGTCGACGACCAGCAACACTGTCGGCCCGATCTGTTGCAGCCGGTCCAAGATGGCTTTGGTGCCGAACTCCGGCGGGCACAGCGACCACACCGCTCCGAGGCTGGCCGTGGCCAGGAACGCGACGACCGTCTCGGGGATGTTCGGTAACACTGCGGCGACGCGATCTCCCTTCTGCACTCCGAGGCGGAGCAGTCCGGCACGGGCGCGTGCGACCTGGTCGCGCAGCTCTCCGTAGCTCAGTTCTGCGGTACGTCCTGTTTGGTTGTGGGAAATGAGCGCTGTTGCGTCGTCGGGCCACAGGGGCGAGAGCGCTCGCTCTGCGTAGTTGACTGAGACGTTCGGGAACCAGCGCGCGCCCGGCATGGACCGCTCATCGAGCGCGGGCGCCGGTTCACCGTCGGCCTGGACATCGAAGAATTCCCATATCGAGGACCAGAAACGGTCGGCATCTGCCACCGACCATTCCCACAGGGCTGCGTAGTCGACGAGACTGTCGACGCCGTAGCGCTCGTGCAGCCACGACCGGTATCGGCCGATGGCAGTGTCCTCGATGTCGCCCGGTTCCCAGAGGATCTGTGGTTCGGTCACTTGATCGCCACCGCCCCCACCGGGGAGCCCACGGCGCCGGTAATCGGCAGGGGGGTGGCCGCCAGCATGAATTCGTAGCGTCCATCGGCCGCACATGCTGCCGCGAGTTCGTCGAGGTCGAACATTTCACCGATGGCCAGTCCCATGTGCACGAGGACGACCTGGTGAAGCGGCTGGAAGCTGTCGATCTCATTGGGACGCACTTCCGCGCCCCAGGTGTCCGTCACAATCGCAGAGATTTCCTTCTCGTACAGCCACGGAGCCGTGTGTAGGGACAGCCCCGGTGCGGATCCTCCGGCGAAGTCGCCCCAATTGCCTCGACGCACCGACATCTGGCCTGTGCGCACGACCAAGGCGTCACCCGATTGGATGGTGCTTCCCTGTGCTGCGAGAGCGGCCTCGAGGTCGTCCACCGTGATCGCGTATCCATCGTCCAAGCTGGGCACGCCGCGATGCGCGGGGAGGTCGACGAGCACAGCCCGGAGGACCATTCGGTCGGACCAGTGCTGTATTCCGTTGCGCGCGGCACCATTCGAAGTGTGCTCCGACGCGCTGTACCCGTTCCACATCTTGTTCTTGTGGAAGATATGGGAGAGGGCATCCCATTGCGTTCCGCATTGAGTTCCCATGATGACCATGTCGTCCGAGTAGCCGAAGTCACCGGGCGCTCCGAACACCGTCGCCAGCGTCTCGGTTTGGCTTCCGGACAGGCTGTCGGTTCCGGTTGCGATGGTCACCAGTTGCGGATTCTGTCGGACGCCACCGCTCTGCGGCCCGTTCTGGTCGTACGGCAACGTCAACGAGATGACCTTTCCGTCACGAACCAGAGCGGCGGCAGCTCGAACCTGCTCGGCACCGACCAAGTTCATCGCGCCCAGCTGATCGTTCTCACCCCACTTGCCCCACCGACTGAGCCGGGCGATGTAGTCGTCGAGGATCTGTGTACTCAATTGCTTCTCTCCACTTCGGTTCGTTCTCTGCGCCGGGGCGAGGTTCAGGCCTTGATGCCGAGCACTGTCAACGCGTTCGTTTTGAGGATCAGCGGCCGAATCTCAGGCTTGACCTCGATGTTCTCGAAGTCGCTCAGCCAACGATCGACCTGCAGCACCGGGTAGTCGGAGCCGAAGAGAACCTTGTTCCTCAGTAGGGAGTTAGCGGCTCTGACCAGCTGTGGTGGAAAGTACTTCGGCGACCATCCGGACAGATCCACGAAGACGTTCGCCTTGTGCGTCGCGATGGAGATCTGGGCGTCCACCCAGGGCACCGACGGATGCGCCAGTACCAGCGTCAGGTCGGGAAAGTCGGCTGCAACATCGTCGAGCAGCATCGGGTCCGAGTACCGCAGTTTGATGCCGTGACCACCGGGGAGGCCGGCGCCGATGCCCGTCTGGCCGGTGTGGAACAGTGCTGGTACTCCGGTGTGTGCGATGGCCTCGTACAGGGGGTAGAACTGCCGGTCGTTGGGCGCAAATCCCTGCATGCTCGGATGGAACTTGAACCCTTTGACTCCGTACTCGTCGACGAGTCGGTGCACACGTTCGACAGCCGCTTTGCCCTGCCAGGGATCGACAGAGCCGAACGGAATGAGCACGTCGTTGTGGCGGGCCGCACCCTCGGCTATGTCCTCGACAGAATTCGCGGAGTGCCCTGTGGCGGAAGCGGCGTCGACGGTGAAGACGACGGCAGCCATGTTCCTCGAACGGTAGTGTTCGGCGACGGCGTCGACCGATGGACTTTGGTCCCCGGTGGTCTTGAAGTACTTCTCGGTGGCGGCCAACAGGGTGTCGTCCATTGCGTGCTGCCCACACCCGTCGACCTGGACGTGGGTGTGGAAGTCGATTGCGTCGATCGCGTCGAAATCGATCCCGTATTCGTACTTGCTCATTTCGCAGTGAGTTCTTCCGGAAAGCTTTCCCCGACGGATTCGACCGCGTCCGCGAACGAGGACGCCCATTGGGTCGCGATGTCGTCGGCCGACCAACCCTCGTCGTGGAACTCGGTGGCTGTCAGTTGAGGGTGTGACCACAGGGCCAACCGGTCGCCGCCGATGGAGAACACCTGTCCCGTGATGTCCGCGGCGGCGTCGCTTGCGAGGAAGCTGATCAATCCTGCTGCGTCTTCCGGCGTCCCCATGCCCACGTCGCGGCGGATGATGGGCGGCAAAGGCTCGCCGTTTTTCAGGTCCTTGACGTAGGGGGCCAGGAACGGGACGGTCTCGGTCATCGCTGTGGCCGCCACCGGGCACACCGCGTTGGCAGTGACGCCGGCCCGCTGCAGTTCCATCGCCCAGGTCCGGACCATCCCGACGATGCCGGCTTTGGCGGCAGAATAATTGGTCTGGCCGAAGTTTCCGCGCTGACCGGCAGGGGACCCGATGCAGATGACGCGCCCGCCGTCGCCCTGCTCGCGGAACCGGAGCACGGCCTCCCGGACGCAGGTGAACGTCCCACGCAGATGCACCTCGATGACCGCGTCGAAATTCTCATCGGTCATCTTCCACAGGACGGAATCGCGCAGGATGCCGGCGTTGGTGACCAGGATGTCGAGCCGTCCGAACGCCTCGACCGCGGCGTCGACCAACTCCTTGGCGGTCTCGGTGCTCCCGATCGGGGCGATGACCTGCACCGCATGTCCACCCGATTTGGTGATCTCGTCGACCGCTGCCTGCGCCGACTCGGGATTGACGTCGTTGACGACCACAGCTGCCCCGTAGTGGGCGAGGCTCTTTGCGTAGGCGAGTCCGAGCCCCTGTCCGCTGCCGGTGACGATTGCTACTTTTCCAGTTAAATCCATTGACCTGTTTCTCCGGTTCGGTGCCGCGACGCTTGGTACTGGGATGTTCGATCTAGTCGAGATCGCTGAAGGTTTCGTCGATCCAATCGGCGATGAAAGTGGCGTGCAGCGAAATGTTGTCGCAGCCCACGTGCTCGCAGCCCCCCTCCTCCTGCGTGAAGATCCTCAACTCGCGCTTGGGACTGTTGACCGCTTCGTCGTAACTCTGCTGGGCGTATTCGACTGGTATCTGCCTGTCGCTTTCGCCGTGTGTGACCAGGAACGGCACGGTGATCTTGTCCAGCACGCCCACCAGCGACACGCGTTCGGCGACAGACATGAACTCCTCAATGTCCTCCGCCCCCCACACCCACATCACGTGGTCCCAGTAGTGGGGTACCGGGTTCTCGCCCTCCCTGGCCTGACGACGCTTCTGCATCTCGCCCCAGTTGTGGTTGGCTCCCCACGCGACGCACAGCTTCAGCCGCTTCTCGAACGCCGCTGCTCTGGGCGCGAAGTAGCCGCCCAACGACCAACCGACTAGCCCGATTCGGGCGTTGTCGACGTCCGAGCGGGTTTCGAGATAGTCGACGCAGGCAGACGCCCACCCTTCGGTTTCGGGCGTGGCCGTCAGATGCTGAAGACGAAGAGCTTCACCCGTCCCCGGCGTGTCCACCATCAATGTGGATACGCCGCGGGCAGCCAGTTCATCCGCGAAGCCGGTGAGGTACAGCATTTCCTTCGTCGAGTCGAGACCGTTCCACTGAATGATGCATGGCGCGTTCGTTTCCGAAGTCTCGGCGCGTACGAAATATGCCGGCAAGGTGGTGTCACCGAAGGGGACTTCCACCCGGGTGCAGTTTCGATCCGCTGTCCCCTTCTCGAACAGCTCGAGGGTCCGTTCGTAGGCCTGTTTCCTGTCGGGCCAGTGCCTGCTCTGCATCCGCTCGGCGCCACCGAGATAGTTGGCCGCGCGCCGATACTTCGCCCCGGCGCTTCGACTGCGCCCGTGCGAGGCGTCGTTGTCAGCTGACTCCACCAAACGATCTACCACGGAAGACCAGGAGGCGAAGAGGAGCTCGCTCCCGTCCTTCTGTTGGTGCGCACCGGCTTCGAGGAGGGGCTTGCAGGCGCGGTCGAACTCGTCGATGTTGCCGCCGCTGTTCAGGACGCCGGCGGCGGCCAGGTTCCAGATGTAGTTGCCGGGAAAGTACTCGAACAAGATTCTTCACTCCACTGGTCGTCGGTAGGTCACCTGCGCTGTAGTCCGATCTAGACGGGCGGGGCGATGAAGATGCCCTTGTCCGGGTCATTGAACGTCCGCATCATGCCTTCTTCTTCGGACTGAGCTGTGCCCCACACATCTGCGACGGCCGGATCCGACACGTCGTACAGATGGGGGTGCCACAGGTCTTCGTCGAGCACCTCCAACTCGGTGGTGTACTCCACCGTGTTGCCGTGGGGATCGAGGAAGTAGCTGAAGGTGTTGTCGCCGGCCTTGTGCCTGCCAGGCCCGAAGATTTTCGTGGCGCCGGCCCGCATGAGGCGCCCGGTCCCGCGCATGTACTCGTCGATTCCGCGCATCTCGAACGACACGTGGTTGAGCGAGGTGTGGGGAGCCTGCGAAATCGCCAGGCTGTGATGGGTCGGGTTGCAGCGCATGAAGTAGAACACCTCCCCCATGTCGGGGAGCGAAAGCGTGTCTGACAACGAGAAATCGAGAAGTCGCTCGTAGAACGCACGTGTACGCGCGGCGTTCGGGGAGTTGATCACCACGTGGGAGAGCTTGACCGGAACGGACTCGCCCTCTTCGACCCGGCGGTGCTTGCGAACTGCAACGTCGGAGGAGATTTCGACCGTGCGGCCGTCGATGTCGAAGAAGCGGAATCCGTATCCGCCGCCGGGTGTCTGCAGCTTGCCGGGTGGGCTGACCAGGGTGACTCCGTCCGCACTCAGGCGCTCGGCGAGGGTTTCGACGGCGGCCGCGTCGACCGCGCCGAAGGCGACCAGGTCGAGGCGTTTCTCATCTGCTTGCCGAAGGCGCACGACGTATTGCTCGGGCGATCCCTCGGCTGCCAGGAACATGATTCCTTTCTCGTCGGCGACGGGAGACAACTGCCACAGGTTGGTGTAGAACTCGACCTGCTTGTCGTAATCCGGCACTGCGAGATCGACATGGCGTAGGTGGGTGATGAGACGTGTGGACACTTGCCCTCCAACTGGTGAGTCGTTTCGGGTGATGGTGGACCCGGTGTGCGTGCCGGAAGAATTCGCTCGGTTCGCTGCTGTCATGCCGGCTGTGCGATGACTGAATTGACCTTGTGGATCAACTGCGGCATGTCGCTGTGCACTTCGCGTGCAAGCATCCATTCGGTGATCTGGAGCGAACTTTCCACGACTGTGCGTACCCGGTCGAACCGGCGGGTGTAGAACGCTTCGAGCAGCGCGTCGTCGAGCTGGTCCGCGCCCACGAGGAGCTCGGTCAGCACAGCGGCGTCCTCTAGACACATCGCCGCACCTTGAGCCAAGGTGGGTGGGCACGCGTGCACCGCATCGCCGATCAGCACCACTCGGCGGCGATGCCACTGGTCTCGGATCAACAGTGACTCGACCGAGGTGTAGTTGATCTTGCTTGGATCGGTGATGGTCTCCCGAATCGCGGTCCAGTTGCCGCCATAGCCGTCGAGCAACTGGCGAAGCGTGGCGACGAGCTCGTCCGATGTCAGATCCGACCTGTCGGTCAAATCCTCGGCCAGGTACGCATACAGGGTGTCTGCGCTGGTGGGTGTATGACCTGCGATGAGGCACGGTCCATCCGAACACGTGTCGATGCGGGTGACACCTTCTGGCCGGGGGGTCTGCACCCTCCACAGCCCCACACCGGTGGGACGGGGTTCGACGTCGATATCGAGCAGGTTGCGCACTACCGAATGGATGCCATCGGCGCCGACGACCAGGTCATATCGTGCAGAGTCGCCGTCCGCGAACTGTACGTCGACTCCGGCACCGTCATCATCGAGTCGTGACACGGTGCTGCCTGTGCGTACTGCGGCACCGGCGGCGATGGCTGCCGAGGAGAGGATCTCTGCCAACCTCGGCCGCGTCATGCCGAGTGTCGCCGGCAGATCCGGTCCGCCAATCTTGGCGTCGGTGATCTCGAACAGCAGTTCGCCCGACACCGAAGTAAATGCAGCGGAGTCGAATCCGTACCCGGACGCTTCGACTTCGGGCCATACACCCAGAGCCCGCAGCTCACGAAGCGCGTTGCCCATGAGCGTTATGCCGGAACCGCGGACGGACTGGTCCGACTTGATTTCGACGATCTCGACCGCGATACCCGCGTGTGCCAGACCGATCGCCAGGGCGCACCCAGCGGTGCCACCACCTACGATTAGGACGCTGCGGACAGCAACCATGGAGAGACCTCGTATTCACGTCTTTGGGATGAGGGTCGGCTCGGATGCGCAAACGAGGTCATCCCTGTCGCGGATGGGTTCGTCGGCAGTGGGCCCGAGCTGCAAGCCTTGATGACGGCTTGTGACTTACATCATGTGCGGAGACCAGCCGGGTGGGAACACCTCTTCGTAGATACCCACTATCGACTCAGGCGATACGAGAACAGCCGACCACCGGCATACATCGTCAGCTGCTCGGGCAGATCGACTCGACGGCTCCGGTCGGATCGCTCTTTTGGTTCGCGGGGTGATCCGATTGTGCAAACGTGGTGGTAGGAACGACATTGCTGTCGCAAGCGTGGACCGTGTAGGAGCAAAATGGAGCTGGCAAACCTTGATCTCAATCTGCTGCTGTCCTTGCAGGCTCTCCTCCACGAACGCAGCGTCAGCCGGGCAGCAGAGCGTGTCGGGATCGGCCAACCCTCGATGAGTGCTCAGCTCGGCAAGTTACGACGTCATTTCGGTGACAACCTTCTTGTGCGTTCGGGCAACGTCTATCTGCTCACTCCTCTTGCCGTCGAGTTGCTCGATCGGACCGATGCGGCAGTGGCCGGGGTGCGCCGGGTTTTCGCCGAACAGTCAGGGTTCAACCCGCAGACATCACGGCGAGACTTCCGCATCATGGCCTCGGACTACGCGTTGTCCGTTTTCATCGGCGACTTGGTCGCGGACATCGAGGAACGTGCGCCTCACGTCTGTCTGCATATCGAACCGGTTCGGAAGAAGCTGCTGGGAGCGATGACCGACGAGCATCGAGCTGTCGACGCACTGGTGATCCCGCACGGCTACGTCGACGAACTGCCGTACTTGGATCTCTTTCACGACGAGTGGGTGTGCTTGGTTGCCGCCGACAACGAGGCGGCAGCCGATTCGTTGACCATCGAGCAACTCGCTGAGATGCCGTGGGTCGTTAGCTACGACTGGCCATCGAATACGGCTTTGCAGCAGTTGAAGTCCAAGGGAGTCGAGCCCAAAACGAAGGTCGTCACAGAAAGCTTCACCGCGTTGCCGTTCCTGCTCCGAGGCACGAATCGAGTCACTGTGGTGCAGAAGAGACTGGCAGACCTATTCAGCGACGTAGCGGGCCTGAAAGTCCTGCCGTGCCCCTTCGGTTCTGCGCCTTTCGTCGAGGCACTGTGGTGGCATCCGAGCTATCGCAACGACATGGGGCATCGCTGGCTCCGAGATGTGTTCGCCGAAGTTGCAACACAAATCGCAAAGGGTGATGCAGACCGTCGCCCATAATGTACGGGGTGGTTTATCACCGCGGTGTGGTGCAAGTCTGGCTGACCGTGATTGGCACAGTGGCACGTTGAGGGTTGCGTAGGCGTCCGGACGGCCAGCGGTCATCGTGTCACCGCTGCGCGACCAGGCACCCCACTCCGGAAGAAGCGTTTCGGCGCGGGACTCGCTTGCGTGGCCGCGGTTGCCATCCGCTCGGTCAGGGACTGTTGATTGGATGTGCAGCGCATCCCACGGCCACCGCGCGGAGAGAAGCTACCTTTTCCGACATCCCACCGCTTCTGCCGAGCCGCACCCGGTGCAGAGCCACGACATCCGCGAGGCCGTGATCGCCCAGCAGGTCGGCGYCGACATTTCGCGACGGAGACGAGCCGCCATGGATCACCAGCGAACCGACGAGTATCGGAATCCGTCATGAACTCGCAGATTTCACGCATAGCTCATGGAATCCGTCAGTTTTGAGCGAAATCGAAGGCAGAGCCAATCGGCGCCATTGCGACGCCGCTACCAGCTGAAATCGGAGGATTCCTGATGCAACGGCTCAATCGAACCTGCGCGCACTCCGGTATGTGGTCATTCCTCCAGTGCTTAAGACGCCGAAATGTGCAGGTCATCGGCGTACCTCAGTGGGTTCCCTCCGAGCTGAGGCGTCACCCAGGTTACACCTTCTTCGAAAGTATGTTCGACTACACTGGTGGGTGGATCGGATCGGGTTAGGGATGTGTGAAGGCGGCGAGTATGAGCGAACTGCCCATTGCGCCTGCCTCGAACGGGCTCACCAAAGCGGAGAAGCTCGACCAGCTGCGGCGGAAGATGGCGGCGATTCCCGCCCGGTCCGAGGGCACCGCACCGGCTATGCCGCCGGTGATGCTGCGGTCCGTCGATGAGCCGACACCGGTTGTGGCCACTGCTCAGACCACGCTGCGAACGCTTCCTGTGCCCTCTCCGATCGCGGAGCTACTTCCACGTGGAGGGCTCGCCCGGGGCACTGTGGCCAGCGTCGCTGGAACGTCGTCGGTGCTGGTCGGGCTCCTTGCCTCGGTCACTGCGGCCGGTTCACACGCGGCCGTGATCGGAATGCCGGATCTGAGTCTGCTGGCCGCGGTCGAACAGGGTGCGGACCTCTCCAAGATTGCGCTTGTACCCGCACCGAAGGACTCCGCGGTGGAGGTCGCGGCGATACTGATCGACGGCGTTGACCTCATCATTCTTGGGCTTTCGGGTGCGGCAGTGACGCCGTCGAGGGCGAGGGCGGTGGTGGCGCGGGCACGGTCGAAGGGCGCCGTCTTGCTGGTGGCTGAGGGGCACTGGGACGGGGTGGATCTGCGCATCGAGTCCCGAGTCGCTGGATACTCCGGTCTCGGCGAGGGGCACGGCCGCGTCACCGGGGTGCAACTCGACGTCGCGGCCGCCGGCAAAGGATTCCAACGGCGCACGCAGCGTATGGAGCTCCGCAGCGACTCCGGTTCGGTGGCCTGGCGCACGGTCCCCGAGGTCCAGGCCACCGGCCACGCCCCCTTGCGAGCTGCACTGTGATGAACACCGACAGCTGGACCGAACGATGGCCCGAGCACCCGGTCATCAGGACATTCGACCCGCCGCGGGCGGTCCAGGTGGACATCGGCAAGGCGTTGCCGCTTGGGCGTGGGGGCGCGGCGCGCGCCGATTACGTCAGCATGCGGGTGAAGAGTTCGTCGGTCTACCTGTCGGGTCTGCTGCCGGCGCTTCAAACGCACTGGTTCCAAATCCACGATGGACAGTGGTGTGCGGCGATCACCGTGTACGTCACCGACGCCGCGGGGATGAACAGCCTCGAGCTCGACATGGTCGTGACCGCCGACGCCATCAGCGAACCGCCCTCCGCCTAGCTGCCGAACGCGGGCCCGCCGTCTCGGATGAACCGGTGACGCGGCCGAACGCTGTCGTCTATCAGCTGGGGATCCGCCTGCCCGGCGGCCTGGCCACCTTCGGTGTCCTCCAAGCGGATGCTCCGCTGCGCTCCGCCCTGGTGAAGAGCGTTCTTGTTGTTCCCTTCTGGCCTTCCGAGTTTCGCCGGCGGTGACCTGCGCGCAACCGCCGACGCGGGGCGGCCTTCGGCTCCGAAAATTCTCTCCTCCGCAAGCTCCCCCGAGATTTTTCGGCTCGACAGTTGCACTCCGGCCCCCTCATACCGGCGCCCCTCTCCCATGCCAGAAGGGCACAAAAACTGATCGGGCCGCCGCAGGTGGTCCGGTTCCGACGAAAGGTTCCCGCTACATGGGCACACCGACAGCACCCGTCGCTCCCGCCGTGGAGACGTCAGAGCTGCTCGACTACCGGCACTACGGAACCCTCGAGGAGATCTACACCCGGGAACTGATCCGACTGGCGGCGGTCGGCGTCGCCGATCCCGAGGTGACCTCGACCGGCGGCAACTGCTACGCCCTCACCGGCGACGCCGGTTACGCCCCCGACGGCCGATCGATCTACCTTCTCGCCACCACCAACGGCGAACCCGCTCTGACGACCGGTGAACCCATTACGAGCTGGGTTGTCGGCCTGTACGACACACAGGGTGACTCAGTCGCCCTGGCAATGGGCGAGGCCAGCGTCGATGCACTCGGAGACTCTCCCGATGCACTCGGCTGCGCAGTCACCCGCGCCCGCACGGCACTGCACCAGTACACCGGCGGTGCACCGGCAGGGAAGGTCGCTCTCATCGGAGACCAGGGCGTGACCTGGATCCCCGCATAACCACCAAGACCGCCTACACCCATCACCGAAGGAGAACGAAAAACTATGTCGACGAACATTTTCCAGGCTGGCGACCGCGTCATCATCGACCCCGTGGTCGCGAACAAGGACATGAAGGGGCGTGTTTTCGAGGTGGTTCGCCGGTTGAAGGTGAATTACGACGTCAAGCCACTCGACGGTGTCGGCCCCTTGGTGCGGGCGCAGCCGGAGGTGCTGTTACCCGCCCCCGCGGAACTGTTGGCGAAGCCGATCGTCGCGGTCGCGCCCTTGTCGACCGGCTCCATGGTCCGGGTGAAGCGGGCCCGCAATATCGATCCGACGACGCTGTTCGTGGTCCTCGCCAACGGCGCCAAGGTGAAGATCGCCGAGTTGGGTGGCGAAGACGGCCGGTACTGGAATGTGCCGCGGAGCGCACTGGAGAAGGTGACGATCGACCTCTTCGCAGCCACGGCCAGTGCTCAGGTGGTCGAAGTCTGACGCGGGATCAGCCGATAGCGCGGCGCTCGGCAGGCACATCTTGACGATCGAGTACCGATCCGCTGAATAGCGAGCGCACCGGGCAGCAACTATCTGCCCGGTGCGCTCGCCCAGAAGGAAAAGAGCGACACCATGACCGAGCCCGGAAACCAACTTTCTCAGCTCGACCTGTTCATCTCGTGCGCTGTCCCCACCTGCGACTTCCCAGTCGTCGAACCCGGTGACGTGTGCACCGGATGTCAGGACGAGTTCGGCCACATGCTGCGAGCCCGACCCGCCACGCCGTGCGTATCACCGCAGCTCGATCCCGCGCACTCCGCCGGCATCCCGGAGCAGAACAGGACGAGCCGGACCTCCAGCGCCACTGACGAGCTCGCGCGGGCTCCAGAGGTGATCTGTTGACTGGACTACGCAGCGACATGCGCGGTTCCTTGGCGATGGCGTCGCAGAGGGGGAGATATTTGGTCTAGGCGTCGCGCAGAATCGCGCTGCGCCAGCGAAGTCGAAGCCGCGCTAATATCCGGTGCGCTTTACCTTCGATTTCACCGTAGTAGCGGACAAGCTTTGACAGCTCGGCAGGAGGCAGCACGCCCGCGAGCTCGGCATCGAGGTCACGCTCCAGTCCCATCCTGCCAATCCAGTCCTTCACGAATTTGGTAACGAGTTCATGGGACCACTGCGCAAGCCCAGCGCCGAGACAACCATTCAGATACCACGGATCGGCAGGGAACGGGCTGTCTGCAAACTTGCCACGAAGCCGCTTCTCCATGACGAAGTCTCGGTCGGCAACGTCAATTGATTCAGGGGTGAAGTGCACGAGTGCATTTCGGAGCTGGATCAGTGACGTGATATCGAGGAACATCTGTTCACTGGCCTCGTTGTAACGGTTTTTCTTTTTTAGCGCGCCCTGGTACTTGGACTGAAGACGGTAGGAGTCGTCCCCCTTGCTCTGAGGCCAGATTTTGTCATCCCATGTCTTGGCCAAGCTCTGTTGGTCTTCCTTCGTGAGTCCGGACAGGCGACTGGAAATGTCGCCGACACCCCCGGACTCCGTATGGGAGGCATCCTGGTACAGCTCGTTGATGTAGGCCTCGAGGAACGAGACGGCAGCGAACACTGCAGACACCACATGTGCACGGTGGAGGGTATCGATAGTTTGGTGGCCAGCCCTGAGCAGTGCATCTTCGCGAAGCCGAGCCTGCCCAGCGTAGTAACGAGCAGCCCACAAATGTGGGGCAGCGAAGTACTGACGGGCGAGCACTGAGGCGTGATTCAACGCGAAGGCTTGCTCTTGAGGATCGTTCTGCTTGTCAGTCACATCCAGAATTCTCTGTGACGTTCCTGAGCCACCCGACATCGGTCACAGTAGCGTCGGACATCGACGCTGTTGGTGGACCCGGCTAGCCGCCTCTCCACTCCGCGTTGGGCATCGGAAGATGTCCCTGATAGGTGCTCTGCTGCGCTTCGCGCAGAGCCCGTGTCTACGGACTGGGCCAGCCGGTGCGCCCGGCTGGGTAGGCGCAGGAAGGGGCCGCGCTAATCCAGTAAAGCTGGTTGTGCGAGCAAGGCCGGACCTGCACGAAGGTGCGTGGCCGTTGGGAGTGCCGAGGGTGCACCCGCGGATAGCTGGACCGTCCGTCCGGTGCGGCCCGATGAGAATCCCGCACCGGACGGAACTAGGAGGATTTMCGAACAGGGCCAAGGGTGGCCCCGCGGCGATCGAGTGCGGTCGAATTCTATTCTCGCGCCATTTCTAAAAGGGTTTGAATTACCTGTTTTCAATTCTTGGGATTCGGTAATTCGAGCAGGTATATACCCGCTCCCGAGGCGAATTGCATTCCACTAAGTCGCTTCTTCCTGGAGTTAAATACGCCGCCGTCCCGTCGTGCGCTAACCGCGAGTCTGTTCGATGAAAGTGCAGTTAAACGCCATGATCGCGAGGTGTGGTGGCGAACTGGAAGCGGACGAAAGAAAGGCTCTAAATTGCTCGAAAAACTAGCCGGTATATGTAGAAATATCTCGAATTTCGACTACAATAAGAATGGTAGGGAGAGCGCAAACGGGGAGGGATTGAAAATGTCGGTTCAGGTATACAGCAAAAGCTCGTGTGTGCAATGCAATGCCACCTATCGGGCCCTCGACAAAGAGGGGATCGAGTACTCCGTGATCGATCTGGAGGGCGACCCTCACGCCGTGAACGCTCTGCGGGCGCTCGGCTACAGCCAGGCCCCGGTCGTCATTGCCGGTGACCAGCATTGGGGCGGCTTTCGCCCTGACCGCATCAAAGCCCTCGTAGCTGCCTGAGTCCCTGTAACCGAGAAGGTCGCCATGTCGTACATCTCCGCGCCGACGCTGCGCCGGTTGTCCATCGCCGCACTCGGTGGGGTGGCCGGCCTCCTCCTCGTGGTCGGCAGTGCCGAGACCGTGTCACAGCCTGCTCGATACGACCGCAGTTGGGAAACCGCACCTGAGGGCACGTCCTGCCGAATTGGACCCGGAGATCCCGGCCACGTCGTCGTGGCCAGGTTCAAGGGCAAGGTGTGGAACCAATGCCACCAGCTCCTTCCAGGCACCACCCGGCTGTACGAATGACGGCCCGGCTCACCGACCCCGGTCAGCCGAACATGCCACCACGAAAGGACCGCCCAATGACCGCCGCCCTCGCGCTCGTCCCGGATGACACCGCCGTCGACACTGACCAGATTCAGGTCGGCGACATCGACACCAACACCCATACCGATGTCGAGGCCCTCTGCCTGTGCGCTCTCTTGTGGGCGCCCAGTGAGGCTGCGGCCCGAGCTGTCGCCGCCCTCGAGGCCGAAGATTTCGAACGACCTATCCACCGCGAACTGTTCACCGTTATCGCCCGACTCGTGCGCGCCGGAAAACCCCACGACACCACGATGGTCGCCGCCGAACTCGAACGCACCGGAAACCTCGCCGGTCACCACGGCTCCGAACGGTCTCGCTACCTGGCGAACATCACCACCCGTGGAGCCGATCACATCGCCGTCGACCACTACACCCGCACCGTTGTCAGCCAGGCATACCGGCGCAGCTTCCGCGCCGCCGCCCAGTCCCTCGCTCAAGCCGCTGAGCAGCTGCCCGAAGACCAGCTCTTCGAGCACCTGGTCGCCCTCGGTCGCCAGCAGCGAGCCGCCACAAACCGTCTCAATCACCTCAGAGGAGAAGGCCAGTGACCATCCACGCCAACGGCATACACACCGACGACGAACGTGACGCGTGGAATCTCCACGAAGCGGGGCTGAGCTGGACGCAGGTCGGCCGGGAGATCGGCTGCACCGAGGCCGCGGCCCGCGCCTTCGCCTTCGCCTACCAGCAGCGCACCGACGCAGCCGCGAGCGAGAACCAGGGCTCCTTGTTCTGATGCGGGCAAAGCACATGTCGGCTCGGCCGATGACATGGACTACGACCCGCGCCTGACGTCGAGGCGCAGTTCTGAAATGGCGCGAACACGTCGAACGAGCGGCTGCCACCATGCGGCCGTGACGGAACGATCAGAGCTGATTGAACCAAGCAACGAAGATGTTCCATACATCTGCGAGCGGAGGCCACACCATGTAGCCAAGGTCAGGCAGTAGGCCGATCATTGCGCCCCCTCCTTAGAACTGATTCCACCAGGTCGCGAAGGCGATCCACGCAGAGCCCGGAAGTAGATAGGGGGCTGAGAAGATGTCGACGGGCAGGTCGGGCAGAAATCCAATCATCAGTTCATCGCCTGCCACCACTCGACGATCGGCCACCAGACCGGCATGGTCACGGTTGCGAACCACACGTAGAAGTCACCGATCGGGCCATACATTCCTGGGGGTGACATGGCTAGAACTGATTCCACCAGTTGGCGAAGTTGACGTACCAAACGCCCGGTGGCCAGATCGGGTCGCCGAACACCGGGATGTCAAACACGATGCCGATCACGGCTGTCTCCTGGTCCTCCCGACCTGCTTGAGGTATCGCTGACGTTGCACTGCCCGTTACTCCGGCAGAGCCCCACGAAGCCCCAAACGAAGGACAACCCTGGCGCATCACGGCCGACCAGGCGACGGGGGTAGGAGCGAAAAGAATGCCCATGGTGCTGCCGGGTCGGGGTCCGACAGAGCCATGGGCTCAATGGGGATTCTCTCGAAGCCCGGCGGCGTTACACCCCGACACGCGGGCCATCGACCCTCCCCCACCACCGCGCCCCGCGACCGAGCGGCTCGCCGCCACATCCGATCACTCTTCCGGCGCGGGTAACAGCGGCGACACCGCACGCTGATTCGTCTGACCAGCGGAGTTTCGGTGCGTTGGCCCGACGTCGAAGGACGCTGACATCTCTCTCACAGCCCTCAACGCCAATCTCGATAGTATCGCCGGTGATACCATTCCCATATGTCGAAGCAGGCGAAGCTGATCGCGAGGATGCGGGCGAGCCCGCAGAGCGTGACGTATACCGAGCTGTTCAACTTCTGCTGCGACATATTCGGGGAACCGCGGCAGCGCGGCACCTCGCACGCGGTGTTCAAGATGCCGTGGGCGGACGACCCGCGAGTGAACATCGAAGAAAGGCAGCGGCGGCAAGGCGAAGCCCTACCAGGTCGGCCAAGTCGTCATCGCATACGACAAGCTCACGAAGGAGGCTGGCGATGGCTGACGCATCGCACTACACCTACCGGGTGACCTGGTCGGCAGACGACGGCGAGTTCGTCGGGGCCGTCGCCGAATTCCCGTTGTTGTCCTGGCTGGCGGAAACGCAGGCCGAGGCACTCGACGGTGTCATCGGCGTCGTCCGTGAAGTGCTCGAGGACATGACGTTGACCGGCGAGCAACCACCGGTCCCGATCGCGGACCGTCCCTACAGCGGCAAGTTCATGGTGCGTACTTCCCCGCAGGTGCACCGGACTTTGGCGATCGAAGCCGAGGAACAGGGTGTCTCGCTCAACATGCTGGTCAACCAGAAGATCGCGGCTCCGGCTGCGCCTCGGTCGGCGGCCGCCGGCGCCGCCTGAGGGAAGGCCGCAGGCAAAGTTGTAGAACTTTAACAACTTTGCGCTGCAAGTACTTTCGCGAAATCCGTCATAGGCTTCATGTGCTTTGTGTCCAACGAATGGGCGCACGGGAAGGTCACGCTTCGCGTGGCAGCGCATGAGAGGGGCCAGACGGTTGAGCGAACGCAGCGAGCACATCATCCAGGGAGGAAACGACGATGGCGGAGTTCGATCCGACGATTCGCGCGGAAGTGGAGCGGATCTGGCGGGAGCATCTGGGCGTGGACCCGGGCGCGACGGAGGCACAGTTGACGGCGCAGTTCGACGAGGAGGCAGCGCGGCTCTCGGAGCTGGTGGTGCAGCGAGTCGGGGGCGGCCAGGGGTATCTGGTGCGGAATTGGAAGGCCGAGCATCCGGGGCAGGATCCGGACGTGATGACGACCCATCAGCTGATCGCGCAGGCCGAGCACGACAGCCGGGAGGCAGTGCTGACCGAGGAGCTGTACTCGCAGGTGCCGGAGATCAGCGAGGAGCAGATCGCCCGGGAGCTGAAGATCGAGCAGCGGATCGAGGCGGAGATCGCGGCGAAGCGCCAGGCACGCGACCCGGATCGGTGGCGGACGTCGATGGTGGAGATCCCGCCGTTGGCGTGGCAGGTGGTCGACCGGGTGTGGCCGAGCGAACCGGACGCGTTCCAGGGGTACGCGGCGGCGCTGATCGCGCAGAAGATGGAGGACAACGAGACAACACCGCTGACGGCAGCGGACCCGCTGGCCGACGAGCTGGCGCAGATGATCGACGAGCAGATCAAGGCGTCGAAGGCCGCGGGGAACCGAGTGGTGTAGTCCCGGCGGAGCTCATCGCCTACGCCCGCGCCCAGCGGGACGCCGACGCGCTGCGGCAGAAGGTCCGGACCCTGCGCGAGGCCACCAAACAGGTCCAGGCCCAGGTCGCCGAGGCGGCGTTGCTGGGAACCGATCCGGAGCACTCCCGCCGACCACACCTTGCACGTGGAGCACGCGGTCGGCGGGGAGGAAGGCGAGCGCTGATCGAGGACCTGACCACGACCGCGGACCGGATGGCGGCCCGGGTCGAGCGGGTTTCGGCCGATGCCCACGAGGCCCGCGACGCGGCCGAGCGTGCCCGGCAGGTGTGCACTGATGCCGGCTACGACGTCGCCGGGGTGGATATCGCCGCGGTCAGCCGAGTACGGCCCCCGCGCCGGACCTGGCGGGACCGGCCCGCGACCGACCGCCAGCAGTCGTATCTGCGCACCTTGCGGCGTAGGCGTGGGCTGCCGGTGCGGCTGCCCGACGACTTGACGATCGGCCGCGCCGACGAGCAGATCAAGATACTGCGCACCCGGTCCGGGAAGGTCGCCGACGCCTCCGATCCGGAGATCGCCCGCATCCTGGCCGAAGCGGAATCGCAACGGGCGCGGGACGAGCGCGCCGAGCACACCGGACCGCCGCTGTCGCCCGGGCAGGCACGTGAGCGCTCCGCACTGATACGCGACCAGCTCGCGGCACAGAAGGCGGACCGGGAACACCGACCACCGCAAACGCCCACCCCGGCACCGGACACGGAGAACCTCGCGGGTCGGCGGCCGCTGCGGGAGCTGGTGGCCGAGTTCACCGCCCAGCGCGAACCCACCGCCCCCGCCGAGGACGTCACCGCGTTGCTCGACGAGATCATCGGGCAGGTGATGGCGGACGAGGACCTCAACCTGGCCGCCGGAGCGCAGTCGAACACCTTTGAGCAGTTCACGTCCTGGGCCATGCGCCGCGCCCACGACGAGGTGCAGGCCGGTCTGGTCGAGCAGGTGGTGAGCGAGGACCCGCAGATCGCGGCCGTCGCCCGCGCCGCTCTCGACGACCCGGCGCACTGGCAGGCTGCCGCCGCCCAGCTGCCCGCCCGCCTCTGGGCGCAGCACAATCGCGACCGCACGGCCGCCGACGCCGCGGTCACCGCCCTCGAAGCCGACCCGGCCGTCACCGAGGCCGCAACCGGCCCGGCCGAGCAGTTCACCGCCGCACTGCCGGTGCAGCAGGCCATCGTCACCGTCACCGCCGCCGCCGGCCCCGAAACCGAGACCGAGCGGCAGCAACTGGCCGAGGACACCCTGACCCGGGTGCACGCCAACAGCCACCGCACCGATCCGGTGGACTGGCGGCAGATCGGCCGCGACGCCTGGACCGAACACGGCCTGAGCGGCGGAGCCCCCATTCCGGCGGCGGACCCGCGAGTGCGCGCCGCGCTCGACGGCGTCCCGGTCGGTGACCCGCGTACCGAGCAGATCTTCACCGACTGGAACCGCGGCTGGAACGGCGCCCGAACCGAGTGGGCGCGCGAACGTGAGGACGAGGTCCTCACCGATCTCCAGGCCGAGATGGTCACCCACCCCCGCCTGCAGGTGCTGCGGCGACGACCCGAGGATCACCTCAGCGTCGGCCGCCACCGGCTGCTCAACCACACTGTCAGCGACTGGCTGCTGTCCGTCGACTCCGCCGACCCGCAGTACCAGGCGGCGGCGCACTGGCTGCACGACAACATCGCCACCACCCTCGACACGGTCCACGAGGTGGTCAAGACCTCCCCCGAGCTGGCCGCACCCGCACCGGAGACCGCTCCGGCCGTCGAGGCGGACATGACGGTCGCCGAGGTCACGGCCACCGCGGTGGACGCGCCTGAGGCTGCTGTGGAGGCCGGCGACGAGATCCCGGACCGGGAGAAGATCCACGCCTGGCTCGATGCCCAGCGCGTGCACACCGCCTTGATGCTCGACGGTGCCGATGACGCCGTCGTGGCCGAGGCCGAGAAGGCGGCCGCCGGCGCCCGGGTTCTGATTCCGGACGCCAGCCTGCGCGCGTGGCAGGCGGCCGGGAGCATCGACGACCGCGCCGCCGACGTCGAGAAGTGGCGGGACTGGGCCCAGGGCGAGCTACGTCAGGACCCGCTGGTGGTGGCCTTGGCGGCGAGCACCCTGGTGAGCAAACGGACCAGCGTCGTTCTCGAGGCCGCCGCCGCAGATCTCGCCGACCGCCTCACCGGCCGCCCGGACCTCGCAGCGGTGATCGACGACCACGGCGGTCACCAGTGGCTCACCGCCGAGGTCCGGGGCCCGCTCCTGGGCGCACTCGGGGACACTTACCGCGACAAGGCCACCGACTGGCTTGCCCGCGACATCAACACCTTCGTGGCGACGGGCCGTCCCCGCACCCAGGTGCACCGGTTCACCCTGCACACCGGCACTCCCGTGTGGGAGGTCACCACCGACGGCGGTAACAGCCGAGAGTTGTGGGGCGGGCATCACCTGCCCGCGGTGCGCCGCGCCACGACCTCAGGCCGTGCCACCAGCGCGGGCCCGGTCCGGGAGGGCCTTACTGCCGAACAGGCCCGCGGGCGGTTCGCCGAGATCACCGGGCGGGCACTGAGCCAGGACGAGGTGTTCGCCGCGGCCGCAACGTCGCTGCACCCGAGCCTGAACCGGACCGGGTTCTTGACCTCGCAGGGCTGCCGGGAGCTGCGCGGCCGCGTCCTCACCGAGTTCGAGCGCGACCACCGCGACCTGGCGGCAGCCTGCCGCTCCCACGGACTCGACACCTCGGAGCTGTTGCGCCTGGACATCGCCCATCAGGCGTTCGACACCCTGCACACCAGCGCCCGTGAGCCCGACGACCTGTTCACCGCGGCGACCGGGCCGGCCGATCTCGAGGCGCTGCGGGACTCGGAATACCTTGTCGGCGAACCCGGCAAGGACCGGGCGCAGGTCAACTATCGGTGGCGCACCAAGGACTGGCAGGTCAGCCGCGGCGACGCCGATCCGGTCATCACGGCAACCCTCGCCGAGGCGATCACCACCGCCCGCACCGGACGACGCACCGAGTCGGCTGCGGCGACCGAGGTCACCGCGAGAATCACCGGTGAGCGCGACACCCGAGACCACGTCGAGAACGAACCCGCAGCCGACGTTCCGCCGGTCGCCATCCAGCCGGTCCCGGACCAGCCGGAGGTGACGGCCGCGAACTTCGTCCTCGGTGCCGAGGTATTGGCCCCGTCGGGGGCGAAGGCCCGCGCCCGGGCGAACATCGACGCGATCCGCCTGGTGCACCAGCTCGGCGACGAGAACCGGGCAGCGACCCCGGCCGAACAGCGGATCCTCGCCGCCTGGTCCGGGTGGGGTGCGGCCGGGGACATCTTCGACAAGCGCAAGCCGGAGTGGGACGATCTCCGCACCGACCTCTCCGCCGTGCTGACCCCGCCGGAGATCGACGCCGCCCGCGCCTCCACCCTCAACGCCCACTACACCGATCCGGCGATCGCGGCCGAGATGTGGTCCGCGCTGGGCAGAGCCGGGTTCACCGGCGGCCGGGTCCTCGAACCGGGCTGTGGGGCCGGCAACTTCATCGGTCACGCCCCGAAGGGCACCCGGATGGTCGGGGTGGAGCTGGACCCGATGACCGCCCGGATCGCGCACCACCTGTATCCGGGGCACCAGGTCCGGGGCCACGGATTCGAGAAGTTCTCCCCCGACGAGGGCGCCTTCACCGCGGTGATCGGCAACGTCCCGTTCGGCAACTTCGCGGTCGGCGACCCGCTGCACAACCCGTCCGGGCTGACCATTCACAACTATTTCCTCCGCAAGTCCCTGGCACTGACCGAAACCGGCGGCTATGTCGCGGTCATCACCAGCGCTTTCACCTCCGACGCCCAGCGGACCAAGGCCCGCGAGGAAATCGCCGAACTCGGTGACCTGGTCGGCGCACTGCGGTTGCCGACCAAGGCATTCGACCGGCAGGCCGGTACCGATGTGGTCACCGACCTGCTGATCTTCCGCCGCCGCGAGGCCGGCCGCGCACCGGCAACGGCGACCGAGCAGTGGATCACCACCTCGAAGGCCGAGCTGGCCGACGGTGCGATCCAGGTCAACGACTACTTCCTGGCCCACCCGGAGAACGTGCTCGGCGAACTCGGGGTCGGGTCGGGCATGTACTCGGCGGCCACCTTGAAGGTGACCGCCGACCCGTCCCGCCCGTTGGCCACCCAGGTCCGTGACCGGCTGAGTGTCATCGTCGACACCGCGAAGAGGGCGGGGCTCGGGCAGGACGCCGAACAGCCGGCCGCCGACCCGATGCTCGATCGGGCGGGGTTGATCACTGCGGAAGAAGCCGCGATCACCGAGGTTCCGGGATCGGTGCGGTTCAACGATGAGATCGAGATGTTCGAGCAGCTCTCCCTCGGCGGCCGGTGGATGCCGGTGCCGTCGAAGATCGACAAGGCCCGCACCGCCCAGTGGAAGTCCATGCTCGCCATGGCCGGCACGGTCACCGACCTCGTCGACGCCCAGCGCACCGGCGGCGACGAGGACACCAAGAACCGGCTGCGGGCGCAGCTGAACCGCCAGTACGACGGGTATGCGCGTAAGTACGGGCCGCTGGGCCGGTTCACCTGGGTCACTCCGGGCCCGGCGACGCAGAAGGTCATCGACAAACGCTTCGCCGACCTGGAGAAGAAGTGGCGGACCAACAACGGCGACGAGACCGGCCCGGTCACCGGGGCACTGCCCGAGGACGTCGCCGCCCGGCTGCTGGCGGAGGCATCCGAGCCGAACCCGCCGTGGAAGAAGATGCGGCACCTCGAGGGCGCCATCCGCTACGACCCGGCGATCCAGCTGGTCCGCAGCATCGAAATCTTCGACGAGGACACCCAGCAGGCGCGGAAGTCGAAGATCTTCACCGAGGACGTCATCACCCCTCCGCAGCGGGCGGAAACCGCCCAGGACGTCGCCGAAGCGCTGGCAGTCAGCTTGGACGAGACCGGGCAGGTCGACCTGGACCGGATCTCCGGGCTGGTGGGCATCGACATCGACGCCGCCCGGGACCAACTCGCCGGGCTGGTCTTCCCCAACCCGGAAGACCCGACCGAGCTGATCCCGGCGCCGAGGTTCCTGTCCGGAAACGTGCGGGAGAAGTTGGCGGCCACCGAAGCCGCCGCCAGGCAGGACCCGCAGCTCTACGCCGGCGCGGTCGATGCACTGCGGCAGGTGATCCCGGCGGATCTGGATCCGACCAACATCACCGTCCGCCCCGGCGCGAACTGGGTGCCGACCCCGATGTACGCGCAGTTCATCCGGGAAGCGTTCTCGGTGCACCCGGACACCCGCATCGCGGTCGAGTACTCCCCCATCACCGCGTCCTGGGACTTCACGATCGCCGGCGACCAGTACACCGACCCCTACGGGCTGCCGTACGAAACCGCCGGGGACCGGCGCGGCGTCGACGGGTTGTCGTTGCTGGAGAAGATCGCCAACAACCAGCCCATCCGGGTGTTCAAGACCGAGGCCGAACTCGAGCACTCCCCCAAGCCGCGGTTCCACGAAGAGCTCACCGAGGAACTGCAACAGCGGGCCGAGATGCTCGAAACGGCGTTCGGGGACTGGCTGTTCAACGACCCGGCCCGCACCGCTGAGCTGACCCGGGTGTTCAACGACCGGTTCAACTCCTTCGTCGATCCCGCCTACAACGGGCAGGGTCGCACCTTCCCCAGCCTGCGGATCGCACCGCATCCGCACCAGGCCGCCGTCGCGGTGCGGCAGATCAACGAACCGTCGGTGCTGCTCGACCACACCGTCGGCACCGGCAAGACCTGGTCGATCACGATGTGCGCGATGGAGATGCGCCGCCTCGGGCAGATCAAACAGCCCTGGGTGGTGGTCCCGAACCACCTCATCGACCAGTGGGGCCGTGAGGTCGCCGACGCCTACCCCGGTGCCCGGGTGCTGGTGGGTGACGACTTCAAATCCCGCGCCGACCGGCAACTGTTCATGGCGCAATCGGCCTCCCAGGACTGGGATCTGGTGATCGTCCCGGAGCCGGCCTTCACCAAGATGCAGTGCTCGGTCGACACCCAGGCCGCCTACATCGCCGACGAGATCACCAAGCTCGAACAAGCCCGGGAAGCGGCCACCGGGCAGAACACCATCAAGGAGATCGAGAAGGCCAAGAAGCGGTGGCAGGACAAGCTCGAGAAGAAGATCAACGCCGACTCCAAGGACGTCGGGTTCTCCTTCGAGCAAACCGGCTGTGACTACCTGTTTCTCGACGAAGCGCACATGTGGAAGAACCTCTCCCGCCAGTCCAACAACGCCGACCTGGCGCTGCGGGAGGGATCGAGCCGGGCCACCGACCTGGACATGAAACTGTCCTACCTGCGGCGTAAGTACCGCCAGCGCGCCGCCGTCGAGGGCCGCAAACCCGTTCCGGAGAAGGTGGTCACCTTCGCCACCGGCACCCCGGTCGCCAACAGCATGTCCGAGCTGTGGGTGATGACGAAGTACCTGCGCCCGGACCTGCTCGAGGCCGGCGGCATGGAGAACATCGACGCCTGGGCGGCGAACTTCGCCGCGATGCGCCAATCGGTCGAAATGAACGTCACCGGTTCCGAACTGCGGTCGGTGTCGAGGATCGGCAAGTTCGTCAACCTGCCCGCCCTGATGTCGATGAACGCCCAGTTCACCGACGTCGTCATCCGTGAGCAGGTCCCCGCGACCCTTCCCGAGATCGCCGGCGGCGGCCGCCAGAACCTGACCTTCGAAATGCCGCAACAGGTCCGAGACTTCATGATCGACCTGGACGAGCGGATGCAGATGTACACCGGCAAGACCGCGCACATCGACAACCCACTCAAGATCGGCAGCGACGGCGCCAACGTCACCCTCGACCCCCGCCTCGGCGGCCTCGACGCACCACCGGCGGGCGAAGGCCGGGTCGACCTGCTGGTGAACAAGCTCTGGGAGATCGAGCAACGCACCGCCGACACCGTCTACTACGACGAGGCCGGCAACCCGGAACCACGCACAGGCGGTCTGCAGATCGTGTTCCTCGACCGCGGCACCCCCAAGACCGGCCGCGACGACACCGTCTACGACATCATCCGCGCCGACCTGGTCGCCCGCGGCATGTCCCCCGGCGCGGTCCAGTTCATCCAGGACTACCCCAAGCCGAAGGACAAGCGGGAGTTGTTCGCCGCCTGCCGACGCGGCGAGGTGAAAGTGCTCATCGGCTCGTCGGAGACGATGGGCACCGGCATGAACGTGCAGAAACGCGCGACCGCGCTCTACCACGTCGACTGCCCCTGGCGGCCCGCGGACCTCGAACAACGCGAGGGCCGGATCATCCGGCAGGGCAACCAGAACAAGACCGTCGAGATCATCAACATCGTCGGGGAACGCTCCTACGACACCACCAAGTGGCAGACCGTGGAGAAGAAGTCCGCCTACATCGAGCAGCTCCGCCGCGGCGCGATCGACTTCTCCGAGGCCGAAGACATCGGCAGCGACGACATGACCTCGTCGATGGCCGCGACCAAGGCCGCCGCGACCGGCGATCCCCGCTACATCGAGGTCGTCGAACTCGAAACGCAGCTCCGCAAACTCAACGCCGAGGCCCGCGCCCACCGCTCCGACCAGGAGCGAATCAAGTGGCAGCTGCACGACAACCGCACCCGATTGCCGATCCTGACCAAGGAGATCGAGGAAGGCCGCGAGGTCGCCGACGCCCTCACCGCCTGGGGTGAACTGCCCCGCAAGCAGCGGACCCTCACCGTGGGCGGTCGCACGGTCTCATTCGCCGAACCGGCGGAGGTACGCAAGGCGGTGCAAACCCGACTGGCGCACATCGTCCGCGACCTCGAACGCCAACCCGACGGACAGCACCTGGTGGCCGAGATCGCCGGCGCCGAAATCTCGATGGGCCGGCTCCCGGTCGGCGGGTACGCATTCCGGCTCACCGGTGGCATCGTCCGCACCGTCGACGCCGAGGTCGTCGACCTGGCACTCGGCAGCGCCGACGGCGGATCCGGCATGGTGACCCGGCTGACCAACATGGCCGCCGACCTGCCCGCCGCGATGAACCTGCACGTCAAGGACCGCGACTACATGGTCACCCAGACCGAGCAGCTCGCCGACAAGCTCGGGGTCCCGTTCGCCAAGACCGACGAGATCACCCGCCTCACACACACCTACAACGAGATGCGGGCCGACCTCGCCGCCCGGGAGAACTCCCCCGAGGCGCTCGCCGAGAAGGAGGCGACGAAGGAACGATTGGCGGCCACGGGCATGTACCGCGGGTGGACCCGCGACCTCAACCCCACCCGCGGGCACGCCGAAGACCAGGGCATGACCGAGGACGAGCTGCGGGAAGCCACCCCGGCCCGGATGGTGGCGGCCGCGAAGGAACACGCCGAACGCAAGGCCGAGCTGGCGGCGAACCCGCAACCACCACGGTGGCAGCGCACCGACGAGATCGGCTCCGAGCTCACCGCCGGATTCGACCGTGACACCGGCGATCCCGGCGCCGTGGTGAAGTGGACCGGCCGCGATTGGTATTGGTCCGCCCACAACGACAGGGAAACCCTAGACAGCGGCACCTTCCCCACTAGGGACGCCGCGATCTCCGCCGCCGAGAAGACAGTCGGAACCGCCCTCACGGAAGCCGCCATACCACCGGTGGCGGTGTGGGAACGACACCACGCTGCGCTGACCGAGGTGCGCGCCAACGGGACCCAGCCTGCGGCCGCCGCCGAAACGGCGACCGACAAGGAGCTGGCCGAGGTCATGCGGCTGGTCCACTCCGACTACCCCACCCACGCAACCACGGCCGCCGCAACGAACACCGCCACGATCGAGCGGATCCCACCCGGCCTGCGCGCCGAACGCAGCCGCGACACCAGCCCAGAAAGGTGAGACCGACGGGCACGACCCCATGCGGTAACCGATGATCGGCCCTGAGCGGCACCTGTTCGTCGGGTTGGTCAGGGCCTCGCACCGGTCATGTGCGCTGATCGTTCGATGGTTCGTACCTCTCCTGCGGGAAGTCCTCTGTCGGCCAGATCGTGCTTGAGTCATGGCGCGTGCCGGTCAGATTCGTATCGGTTAGGTCGGCTCCGGTTAGGTCAGTTTTGGGATCGGTAAGGTCTACATCGGTAAGGTCAACAACTAGATGTGCGCCCGTCAGATCCAGGATCCCAGTCTTGCCCATGATGCTGGTTACTCCGGTTAGGTCTGCGGTCAGGTTGGCATCGGTCAAGTTAGCCCCCGTCAGGTTCGCGCCAGTCAAGCTTGCGGCCGATAACCGTGCGCCTGTCAGGTTTGCGCCGGTCAAGTTGGTGCGATGCAGAATCGCGAAGCGAAGATCCGCCCCAGTCAGATCCGCACCATGAACCATCCCGGGTCTCATGCACACACTGTCATTTGTGTGCGACCGGTTGATCGGCACGGTGTTCAGCGTAGTACTTGGCTTCGTACTCGGCCGGTGGGATCCGCCCGAGACGATGCATGAGCCGGCCGGTGTTGTACCAGTG